>NZ_JCAXET010000010.1:0-218132 GCF_059758525.1 Metabacillus sp. GQ13 | reverse complement strand
TACCGACAAATTTCTCGGGAAATAATCAATGATTCTACAAAAATAATCTGTTAATATTCACGCTAAAATATTCTGAAATAAAAATAAATTTACATAAACCCTTGTCCCTCTTGACATTTCGTGCATAATCCCTAACCCAAGCTAATAAAATGTTACAAACCTATCAAAGAGAGTGTTTGAGGTGAGGGATCGTGAGTGTATGTTCAAAACGCAGTAATAGAGGCATCATACGATCATCTAAGAGAAAGTCAGCCAAACTATCTTAGTATGCGAGTCTCATTTCACACTTCTCACATCCATATTAGGGAGGTCGAGTGGTGTGCACGATTACATCAAAGAACGCACAATCAAGATTGGGAAGTATATCGTGGAGACAAAGAAAACAGTTCGCGTAATCGCGAAGGAATTTGGAGTTTCCAAAAGTACTGTTCACAAAGATTTAACAGAAAGGCTACCAGAAATTAACCCTGATCTTGCAAATGAAGTAAAAGAAATACTTGATTATCATAAATCAATCAGACATTTACGAGGAGGAGAGGCCACTAAGCTTAAATACAAGAAGGACGAGATTTTAGAGGAAGCACCAGTTAAATAATTTCAAAAGAAAAAGATTTAATATAAATACGAAACGAGCAACGATGATAGGCTTTATCCGAAAGAAAAGGCAATGTATGAAAAACAACAATCATTTCGAAAATAGCTTTTGAATATCAAGCTATCTATCTGATTCTTTGTGAATCGACATATCCCTACATAACCTATGAAATTTTTTTACAAAATCATACTATTTTTTCAATTTTATGATACAATATTTAATTAGGTTAGTTATTCTGGGAATGAAGATTTGCAAGGAGGATATAGATAGAATGTTTGCGAGGGATATTGGTATAGATCTTGGTACTGCTAATGTATTGATCCATTTAAAAGGAAAAGGCATTGTGCTTAATGAGCCATCGGTTGTAGCCTTAGATAAGAATTCAGGAAGAGTACTTGCTGTAGGTGAGGAAGCTAGACGTATGGTAGGACGTACTCCTGGGAATATTGTTGCAATTCGTCCATTAAAGGATGGAGTTATTGCAGATTTTGAAGTAACAGAGGCAATGCTAAAGCATTTCATTAATAAGTTGAATATAAAAGGCTTATTTTCAAAACCACGTATGCTTATTTGTTGTCCAACGAACATAACATCAGTTGAACAAAAGGCAATTAGAGAAGCTGCTGAAAAAAGCGGTGGAAAAAATGTTTTCCTTGAGGAAGAACCGAAAGTAGCAGCGATTGGTGCTGGTATGGACATCTTCCAGCCTTATGGAAATATGGTTGTTGATATTGGCGGTGGAACAACAGATGTCGCTGTGTTATCAATGGGCGATATTGTCACCGCCTCTTCAATTAAAATGGCAGGGGATAAGTTTGACCTTGAAATTTTAAATTATATTAAACGAGAGTACAAGCTCCTAATCGGTGAACGTACTGCTGAAGACATCAAAATTAATGTTGCAACGGTATTCCCAGGCGCACGTTATGAAGAGATTGATATACGTGGTCGTGATATGGTAACAGGTTTACCTCGCACAATTACAGTGAATTCAAAGGAAATTGAAGATGCACTTCGTGAACCTGTCTCTGGAATTGTACAAGCAGCTAAAAGTGTATTAGAACGTACTCCACCAGAGCTATCTGCAGACATCATTGATCGCGGTGTGATCCTAACAGGTGGCGGCGCTCTTCTAAATGGTTTAGACCAACTTCTTGCAGAAGAGCTTAAAGTACCAGTCTTGGTTGCAGAAGCACCAATGGATTGTGTAGCGATTGGCACGGGTATTATGCTTGATAATATGGATCGTCTACCACGTAAAAAATTCAGTTAATAGATAATTTATAAAAAGAGTCTTTATTAGTAGACTCTTTTTATCCATATTAAACGAATGAATATCAATCAATTTCCACAACTTGACCTCTCATTCAAACCTCATCGAATTTTATAATTTCGAAATAAAAAAACAATTTAATTAGTATCTAACAAACTTTTCCTGAAAATATGTAATGAGAAAAAAATGGTTATCCCTTATAATAAAGTTTAGGGAATTCTGTCGAAAAAAGAATTCAAATGGACGGAAATAGTTAAATGAAGGTGGCGAACACATGTTAAGAGGTTTATATACATCAACAGCAGGAATGCTAGCACAACAAAAACGGACGGAAATGCTTTCTAATAATATCGCTAACGCTAATACACCTGGTTATAAAGTGGATCAGGCTTCCGTTCGTGCGTTTCCAGAAATGTTACTTAAAAGAATGGACAATCAAGCTGTACCTAGTACTGTTGGGTCCGTAAATACGGGTGTCTATTTGCAAGAGATTACTAGTCAATTCAACCAAGGTGGTTTGCGAGAAACAGGTTTAGCGAGTGATGTAGCTCTAATTGAACAGAATGTACCGTTAAATCCAGAAACAAATGTAAAGGGAGCACTCCTTTTCGCTGTTGAAAATCAAGCTGGTGAAGAACGCTATACTCGAAATGGGCATTTCACACTTGATGAAAATGGATTATTGCTTTCAGATGGAAATCAAGTCCTTTCAACTACGGGACAGC
Organism: Metabacillus sp. GQ13; assembly: GCF_059758525.1. Lineage (NCBI taxonomy): Bacteria > Bacillati > Bacillota > Bacilli > Caryophanales > Bacillaceae > Metabacillus > Metabacillus sp. GQ13. The sequence goes on along the minus strand of NZ_JCAXET010000010.1, from coordinate 215,539 downwards.
CAATCTCAATTCAGTCTAGCAACTACCAAATCTCAGGTGATGGCGAAGTTTTTGTAGACAATGAATTCATTGGGCAACTTGACGTCCGTTTTGAAGCAGATGTCCGCAACCTTGTAAAAGAAGGAAATGGTTTATATCGTGCAGTGGACGGTCAAGTCTTGCCAACTGCCCTAAACAATCCTGAAATACAATACAATGTGAAACAGAACTTTTTAGAAACCTCTACAGTTGATGTTGGACGTTCCTATACAGATATGATGACAGCGTATCGTTCTTTTGAAGCAAATCAAAAGGTATTACAAGCGTATGATAAAAGTATGGATAAGGCCGTGAACGAAATTGGTCGCATCTAATCTTAACAGGGGGAACCAATGATGTTACGTTCGATGATTACAGCAACGAATACAATGGGACAGCTTCAACAACAACTTGATACAATTGGCAGCAATTTAGCGAATGTTAATACACAAGGATATAAAAGAACAGAGACAAGTTTTTCTGAACTGGTTCGTCAACAATTTAATAATCAACCAAATATAAATAATGAAATTGGTCGTACTAGTGAATTAGGTATTAGACAAGGAACTGGCGCTAAGCTAGGAAGTACTCTTGTTTTCTCACAGGGAAGTTTACAACAAACGGGTAGATCGTTGGATATTGCCTTTACTTCACCAAATCAATTTCTTCAAATCGATGTCGACGGGGAAACCCAGTATACAAGAGATGGATCGTTGTATTTATCACCAACGACTGATGGAACAAACCGATTCATGCTCACAACAGCTGAAGGTAGACAGGTTCTAGATGAAAATCAAAACCCAATTATTTTTGATGATACATTTAAGGAATTACTGATTTCAGATGATGGGACAATTACAGCAGTGCCAAAAACGGATGCTGATCCCGCGCAGATTTATGGACTAGGTGTCGTTCAAGTTGACCGCCCACAAATGCTTGTTTCAAATGGTCATAATCGTTATGGCTTAGGTGACCTAGATGGTGTGCAAATAAATGACGTACTAACATATTTAGAAGGTGCCTTACGCGGAGATGTAGCTATGCAGCAAGGCTCACTCGAAATGTCCAATGTTGATTTATCAAAGGAAATGACCGATTTAATGATCTCACAACGGTCCTATCAGATGAATGCTAAGTCCATCACAATGGGTGACCAAATGCTGGGATTAATAAATGGTGTAAGATAGGAGTTAAGACTATTGGTTGCAAAAGAAGCGGCAAAAGTAGCGAGTAGAGAAGAAGTTAAAAAGGCAAAAAAGTCCAAAGAGACTAAAAAGGCCAATAAAGCTAATAAATCTCAAGAAACAACTGAAAAGAATAAGAAAATCCGAATCCGTATTCGCTTACTACCTATTTGGTTGAGGGTTTTGTTGGTACTTATTTTCATGGTCGTTAGTATTCTTGTCGGTCTCATTGTAGGCTATAGTGTTATTGGAAGTGGAGACGTAAGCGACGCACTAGATCAATCAACATGGCAGCATATTATTGATTTAGTTGAAAAAAAATAAGCTGAATACGAAACTTTGTACAATTGGAAGGTGAAAACCTTCCTTTTGTCGTATAATAGGCAATGAAAGCTTTACATAGTTAAGAGAAACTTAAATCAATTAAGTAATAAAAGCCAAAATACAAGGAGTTCATACATATGTTAAATATCGAAGAAATTAAAGAAATCATTCCACATCGTTATCCATTTTTATTAGTTGACCGCGTATTAGAGGTTGAAGAAGGGAAACGAGCAGTTGGTATTAAAAATGTGACAGCAAATGAAGAGTTTTTTAATGGCCATTTCCCAGATTATCCTGTGATGCCAGGTGTTCTTATTGTTGAAGCACTTGCTCAAGTTGGTGCGGTTGCCATGCTTAAAAAAGAAGAAAACCGTGGCAGATTAGCATTTTTCACTGGAATTGATAATTGTCGCTTTAAAAAACAAGTAAAACCTGGTGACCAACTCCGACTTGAAGTAGAAATTATCCGCTCAAGAGGAGCACTCGGTAAAGGGAAGGCAACCGCGACAGTAGATGGTGAGCTAGTATGTGAAGCGGAAATTATGTTTGCTTTAGGGGAGAAAAAAGCAGAAGAGTAAGTGAATTCTAAATAAGCGAATATATCGTAAAGAGGCATTTGACCAAGTCTAGGTCATATGTCTCTTTTTTCGTTAAATGAGTTTCAGATCGTTATTCTATGTCTATATGTAATATATGAATGAAACGAAACGTTTAGGGCACCATAGAAACAGAAGCTTGACCAAATACCTAAATTAAAAATCGAAAGGAGCAACAACATTGAATAAAAAATGGCTATTAACGATAACCGGTTCTCTACTTGCAGCAATGATTGTCACAGGTTGTGCGGATGATGAAGATCCAGCACCACCAGAGGATGATGCAAATAATCAAGAGCAGCAAGAAGATAATGGTGACATGGGAACAGATGAAAACATGGATATGGAAGAAGACAATCAGGACGGCGGATTGCTTGATGACGAAGGCACAACAGATGATGGAGTTGAAGGTGATACTGGCGGTACAACAGGAGAAGGAACAGATGATGCAGGTGGCGTAACTGGAGAGAAAAATCCAGAGGATAACAAAGAAGATAAATAATAACAGATGAAACGAGGTCAACCTTATTGGTTGGCCTTTTTTTGTGTGCCAGTTGATCTAAACGAAACACTGCAACAAGTCCCACATTAAGTTATTTTTGCCGAATCATTCATAATACACTTGGCCCAATGAATAGGATGGTGGTAGAGCACGAAAAGCTATGTGCCGATATCATGTAAAAAAGAGGTGGATGAAAAGTGAAAAGTGGCAATAATCCCCATGATCAACAGGCACCATTCACTAGAGTGAAAGCCTGGCAACCCTTTCATAGTCGTTTTGATCCATGCCGACCAATCGGTTTGAAATATTACTCAACTCCTCCGAATCTTTATATGGGATTTCAGCCACCAAACCTCCAGCAGTTCCCAGCTAAGACTGCCTTGAGAAAGGGAACGCTATGGCCAGCATTGTATGACCCTTATGAAAACCCATATGAAGGAAAAGGAGGCAAGAACCAGTGAATGTGAAGCAATTACCAGATGAGTATTATCGTCTCCTAGAGGAAATTCAAGCGGTTGACTTTGTCCTTGTCGAGCTGACCCTTTATTTAGATACACATCCAACTGATGTTCAAGCCCTCCAACAATTTAATCAATATGCCGCACATAGTAAGCAGCTCAAACAGGTATTTGAAGAAAAATTTGGTATGCTTCAGCAGTTTGGAGGCAGTTTTGCAGATGCAAATTGGAGCTGGGGAACAGCACCATGGCCATGGCAAGTGTAGAAAGATTGATAATGGGGATCAGGAAGTTCTGATCCCTTATAAACGAAAGGGGAAAATAAATTATGTGGGTATACGAAAAGAAGCTTCAATATCCTGTAAAGGTCAGTACCTGTAATCCTACCCTTGCCAAATACTTGATCGAGCAATACGGGGGTGCTGATGGTGAACTAGCAGCAGCTCTTCGCTATCTAAACCAACGATATACAATTCCTGATAAAGTAGTAGGATTGTTAAATGATATCGGCACAGAAGAATTTGCCCACTTAGAAATGATTGCCACAATGATCTATAAACTAACTAAGGATGCAACACCAGAACAATTACGAGCCGCAGGCCTAGCCCCACACTATGTAAATCATGATTCTGCACTATTCTATGAAAACGCAGCAGGGGTACCATTCACAGCATCCTACATACAAGCAAAGGGAGACCCTATTGCCGATCTATACGAAGACATCGCTGCAGAAGAAAAGGCAAGAGCAACCTACCAATGGATTATCAACATCTCAGATGACCCCGACCTCAATGATAGCTTAGCCTTCTTAAGAGAACGTGAAATTGTCCACTCTCAACGCTTTAGAGAAGCGGTCGAGATATTAAAGGATGACCGACAACAGAAGAAGATCTTTTAATCGTATAGCTCGGAACCCTTTGTTTGGGTCCGAGTTTATTTGTATTTGGGACTCTACTCATTGAGACGCCTAAAGTATTCAAATGTCTGCACATTTAATTTGAGTAGCTGTGTCAAGTTCTGCGCCGATAAAAGGGTCGTAATTTGTCGAATGATAGATTTTTCGGTAAAGTTGATAGATTTTTAACCGAAGTATCCGTAAAAGTTGATAAATTTCCTCGCAAAGTTGATAGATTTTTAAAGTCAAAGGTACTCTCCAATAAAAATACATGTAGAAGTCCCCTAGAAAACGATAAACGGTTAGTAAATACCTTAGATAGTAGAGAATAATTACTGATTTTAGCGGAAAAATAAGTTAAAATTGATTTGCATATTATTATCCCTTGAAATAAAGTGGAATATTTGTAATATATTTGAAACAAAAGCTTCCTTATTCCGTCTATTAAGATGTAATAATAATAAGGAGGAATTTTAATGTTAAAAAAAGTAATTATATCGGCACTTTTAGTTACACCCTTAATTTCGTTTGATTCTAATCCACTACCTTTTCAATCAACAGTTTCTGTATCGGCAGCAAAATTGGGCAATAATATTGATTTATCATATTTAAAGAAAAAATTAATACCAGGGGTATCCAAAAATCAAATTAAAGAAATGTTAGGATCCAACTATTCTATCACTAAAAACCAAATTAACGGGTATGAATTATGGAGTTATAAACTTGGAACTGTAGAAGGATACGAGTTTAAAAGTGAAAATGAAGACGAAATTGATGTTAAAGGAATTGAGAATGGTCAACTTAAATTCCAAATTTCAATCACTTTTGACAATAATGTATTAGAAAGTGTAATTATCTATTACTTAAATAGTAATGGTAAAGTTGAAGACTATTTTAAAGCTGACACTGGATATGTAAGGGAATCACCTGGTAAAGTTAAATTAAATAGTAAATTTATAGATTTTGGTGATCGTGGGGAGCAAGTCAAAAAAGTTCAATATCAGCTCATGCTCAACGGTTTTAGTTTACCTCGTTATGGAAGTGATGGCGTATTTGGGGAAGAGACAGAGAAAGCTGTACGTGAATTTCAAAAATATCAAGGTATACTTGTTGACGGTATTGTGGGTCCTATAACATTACAAAAGCTAGGGATTTCTACTGTGGATAATAATGTTACTTACTCTGGTGCTATAGTTAAAAAGGGCTCAATAGGTAAGAATGTGAAACGTATACAAGTTGTCGTGGGTGTTACTGCTGACGGTATTTTTGGACCAAAGACAGAGGCCGCTGTAAAGGCATATCAAAAGAGTCAAGGTCTTAAGGTGGACGGACTTGTAGGTAAGAATACTTGGAATAAAATGTTTTAAAAACGAGATTCCGCCAAAAGTGTTTTCGTAATATGAACTGTTATAGGAATTGAGAATTCATAGTACTCAATTTGCTTAATGACTATGTCATTTTTAAAACAAATTTTCAATATCTAAAGAAGAATCCAAATGTACACTTTTTCTTAGAAAAACCAACATTTAGAAAAGTGCCTTAAAACAAAAAGCCCTTCTATTAGGAGGGCTTTTAATACTTATTATATTGAGAATAATATGATATTCAGTTATTAACTATTCCTATAATTTCGTCGTTTCCTTACGCTGATGGACATTTTCTGTGAAGGCTTCAATAAGATGATCGCCTGATAAGCCTTGTCCCATCAACGAACGAAGTAGTACCTCTGGGTCATGCATTGGCCGCGATGTTAGTAGGCGTCCATCTAATAAGATGGATAAGTGTTTTTCAAGTTTTGTAATCGTTTTAACTTTTACAATAATTTGCGCAGGGGCATTGCTTTTTTTAGAAATCGTTACAAAAGCCCTCATTTTCTTTTGATTCTCAAATAACTGATCAAAAAACGAATGCTGGTCCTTTGGAATTAAAGCTTCAATTAACCATGAGTTTTCGCCATCTTCTCTGTTAAGGACTAGCCCATCCTCAAGTGGGATCTCGCGGCTTATTTTTTCCTGATCGCTCTCAATCTCAATTTTCAACCCTACAAGCTTAAACGTTTTCATCATCTTCACCTCACTTTTATATAGTATAGCATAAGAGATATTTTCTAAAAATCGATCAACGCTCAGCCAACCGACTAGTTTTACCAATAATCGTGACCAACATCTCTTCAATTAAACGACGGTCTCTTGTTTTGACTAGTAGTAACTGATGTAAGCTTGTTGTTAACTTTGGATTTTTAACTAAATGATCAACTACTTCTGATAGGGAATCCTTGGTTTCATATTCACCATATACCTCAAAAAGGATTTCAGTCGTAGGTGTATCCTTGCCAATAAGATGATCAATGCTTACTTCAAAGAGTTTACTTAATGCTAGAAGATAAGATAAATCAGGCTCTTGTTCACCAGTTTCAAGCTTTGTTATTACAGTCCGAGAAACACTAACTTTCTCAGCCAATTCCGCTTGTGACCAACCCCTGCGTTCTCGATAAAACTTCATATTCATTTTAAACTTCTCAAGCTCTCCCATACAGTAAACCATCCCCCCTAAAGAAATAATGTTCTCTATACGATCTATTTCCAATTTGTTCAAAAAAAGGACATATATAGATAATAAGACCTATTAAGAGGATAACGTAAAAACAAATCGAAAGATAGGGATAAATCCGATTTTTTCGTTAAATTTCGTCAAATTTCACTAAATAACCCAATTTTGTAAGCGTTGTCTTTTAATATAATCAATTATACTAATTATGAAAATAATAGAAAAGAGGTCATAGGATGATTGAATTTAAGCTAAAGTGTATTTATTTAAAACAACCAAGTGATGCATTTCAGGTAAAAGAGACTAGAACAGAAGAACTGGTTAATTTAAAAGTAGGTGATTACAAATCAGGGATAGCAAACTATCATCATTTTAGTGTCCCATTAAATGCAACCGTGGATATACAATACGAAACACTAGATAAAAAAGGACTCTTAAAAGTAATCTTTCAACTAGTACAACGAAATCTATCGATGAACTATTTCACATGGGATGAGGTCAAACAACACTACATAGAAACACCCCTAGAAAAAGACGTACTACAATCTCTCTCCTTTCAAAAAATTCTTCATAGTATAAGCTTCTCAGGGGACAGTCAATTCTCCTTTATCGTAAACTCACTACAACGAACGGTAGATTAAAGCTAAAAAAACAGAGTAGACAGAAAAAACGTCCAAAACAGGTAAAATAACCAATTAAAGAGCGAACCCACAGCTATCAAACGTAAAATGAGAGAAAACAGTAATAGAAAAAGTTGTTTCTCTAGCTAGTTGTTAAAGGAAATGGGTTTTTACTCATTTTTCCAATTCTCTTTCATCATATACAATACAGTTGTATACAAAAAGAGAGGAGGAGCGAAGTGATCAATCAAGTTATTTTAGTAGGCAGATTGACGAAGGACCCGGAAATCCGTTACACAACAGAAGGTGCCCCAGTAGCAAATTTTACACTTGCTGTAAGTCGGCAATTTCGAAATGCTGCTGGTGAAATCGACACTGATTTTGTCAATTGTACCGTTTGGAGACGAACAGCTGAAAATACGGCAAATTACTGCCGAAAAGGTTCCATTGTTGGAGTCACAGGAAGAATCCAAACACGAAATTATGAAAATGCAGAACGAAACCGTGTATACGTCACAGAAGTCCTAGCAGATTCCGTCCGTTTTATGAGTGCCAAACCACGTGAACTAGTTGAACAGGAAAGTTAGACTAGCAATCAGATTTCCTCATTAGAAAAAATCAATATTTATCCTCTTTTCTCCTCATATCGAAAGGCTGATGAACGAGAGAAATCTGTTACATCAGCCGAATTTTTTGAGACTAGCAATTGAGAGGAAGTACGAGGGTATGAATCATCTGTACGTTTAGTAGTATAAAAAAAAAACGACAGGAATCCTGTCGCTTACTTAACCTTCTTTTCAATTAACGTGATCAGTTTTTCCCATTGTGGAGTCTTTTTTTCTGATTCATTCTTCTTCGTCTTTTTCTGCTTTGTTGCCATTAGTTGGACCCCTTTTCTAACTCATTGATAAGCTAAACAGCTCTTCAAGTTCATCTGAGGAAAGCTCCGTTATCCAATTTTCACTTTGAATGATTTCATCGTTTAATGACTGCTTTTTCTCAAGCATTTCATCAATTTTTTCTTCGATTGTTCCAGTTGTAATCATCTTATGAACATGGACAAAACGATCCTGGCCGATCCGATAAGCACGGTCTGTTGCTTGGTTTTCAACGGCTGGATTCCACCAACGATCATAGTGAATAACATGATTAGCGGCCGTTAAATTTAAGCCAGTGCCCCCAGCCTTCAGAGAAAGAATTAAGATTGGATATTCTTTATTCTGGAAAGACTCAACCATGCGATCGCGCTCTGCCTTCATCACACTTCCGTTTAAGAATAACACCTTATCATCCAATTCCTTTTCAAGTAAGCTTTTCATCATTTCACCCATACCAATGTATTGAGTGAAAATTAAACAGCTTTCCTGTTGTTCACGGATATTAGTCGTTAACTCAAGAAGCTTTTCAATCTTATGTGAACGTGAAACGAGCTGTTTAGGCTGCTGTTCCTTCAAATACAGGGCCGGATGATTACAAATTTGCTTAAGCTTACCAAGCATTTTTAAAATCAATGCCTTCCGCTGCATCCCCGCAAGCGAAGATACTTGTTCAAAGGTATCCTTAACCAATTGCTCATAAAGAGAGGCCTGCTCGATTGATAATGGAACATATTCCTTTTGTTCCTGTTTATCAGGAAGATTTAAGGCAACCTGTTCATCACTCTTCGTACGTCTAAGTAAAAATGGCTTAATATACCGCTGCAGCTGTTCAATCTGTTCAACATTTCTTTCCTTTTCAATCGGGAGGACATAGCGCTTATGAAAGCTATGTAAGCTGCCTAAATAGCCACGATTTAAGAAATCATAAATTGACCAAAGCTCAGTCAAGCGATTTTCCATCGGAGTACCTGTCAACGCAATATGATGCTGACCACGGAGTTTGCGGATTGCGCGTGACTGTTTTGTATGAGCATTTTTAATATTTTGGGCCTCATCTAGACACACTGTGCTCCAGGTGATTGCCGAAATCTCTTCAAAATCAGCGTGTGATAAGCCATAAGAGGTTAACACAATGTCTGCACCTTTAATCGATTTGGCAAATTGCTCACCCTTGGCGCGGTTGCCACCATAATGAAGCTTGACCTTAAGATTAGGCGAGAACTTTTCAAATTCCTTTTGCCAGTTTCCAAGTACTGAGGTTGGTGCAATAATCAGCGCTGGCTGTTCCGGATTCTCAGCTGCTTTTACATATAAAAAGTAGGCGATCATTTGGATTGTTTTTCCTAAGCCCATGTCATCTGCTAGGCAAGCTCCAAACGATACACTACGTAAAAATAATAGCCAATCAACACCATTTTGCTGATATGGTCTCAAGGATCCAAGGAATTCCTCTGGTATATCATGTGTTGGTAGTTCACTAGTATCAGTTAGACGTTTAAGCATTTTCTTCATCTGCTGATTTAATTCGATCTGGATATTAGCAAAAGCTCTAGTATCGAGCTGTTCTTCAACATCGGCATCAACATCTTTTGCCGTCAGCTCTTGCTGAAGGATATCGGAGAGATGCATACCTTCGCGATCAGCCTTTTTCAGAATTGCTTGAACCTGTTTAATAAAAGCGGGATCAAGTTTGATCCATTGTCCTCTGAAATTAACGAGACGTCGTTGCTGTGAAACAAGCTGAGTAAATTCCTCTTCACTCATCTCAACACCATTTGTGGCAAAGCGCCAATTAAAATCAATCAATGAATTCATGCCAACAAACGACTGCCCACGTGGTGAAGAAGATACCTTAGCTTTAAGCATGAGCTGTGAGTCTTTGACAACTTGCCACCATGAAGGAAGGAGGATCTCGACACCCATATTTATCAGCGTTTCACTAGCATCTGTTAAAAATAACCATGCTTCATCCTCGGTGACAAAAGTTGTACCTGTTTGAAAACTAAGCCATGGGACAACTTTTGAAAAGCGTTCTTGTTCACGCTCGATTTTTTGCGCGAAGGGACGCCACTTTTTCGGAAGATCTCCGCCACCTTGAAAGTGGACAATTTCGTTTTCGTTATCCTTACTGCGCAACAGAATTTCAAGTTGCCAATCCTCACCGTCTGTTTCAGGTTCATTGAGTCGCAACCCTACTGTAAATGGAGTATCGTCAATACGCCAACCAATCTTTTCAAGGAAATCTGCTTCATCAACGAAATGGCCTTGGAAGGTGGTCAGTACAGGATATCGATTGACAATGTCATCCCAAGCATTCTTAATAACAAGATCCTTTTCGATCAAGTCAGAAATGGCTGCTGAAAACCATTCTAATGCAAAACCCTCTAACTCGTTCGTTGCATCCTTAAAACGGATCATCCCATGCTTCCAAGCTTCGAAGTCTGGGAGGTACTTTCCTGCTGCAATAAGTTCATAGATTGAATGGGCATGGTTCGCTAGTACTTGGGCATCATCAGTTAAAGATATTGTAGCAAGCGAATTATAGGTTTCTTTTCCAAGCAACTCGACCATCATCCATGGACTAAGCAATACAGAAGGCATCCCAATATAGCTAATGTCTTCAAGCTTTGTACCGTAGAAGGAGGACTCATGCCAGGTGAAAAGGTAGCGGGCAAATTCATTCGTGTCGATCGGTCGTTCATCATGTTCAGTTGTACAGTATAGATAAAAATGGTAATTCTCAATTTGTTCTGTATGAACAACAATGTTAACCGAATTAATCATGAATCAGTTTCCCCTTCTTTAGTTCTTCTTTAAAAGCGCGGAGTCGTTTATGTTCGTCAGATAATTGCTGAATATAGTTTTCCCACACTTCTTCTCGTTTCAGTTTTTTATATTGTGACTTAATTCGTTTTAAGTAACGTACTGCCTGCTTATAGTTTTCCCGAGATCGCAGGTTAATCTCATCCTTGACAGATTTCACATAGAGTGGCAAGAGGACACCAGGATCACTCTTTTCAATCGTCTTTAACACGTATGTATCAAGCTCATATAAGGTAAAACCAAGTAAGGTCTGTAGTTCAATCCAGGTCCGATACTTTTCTTTATTCAATAGGAAATCATTATACTCTGCATAGCTATATGGAAGCAATTTATTGCAAGCTAGTTCAAAAAGCTTCTCATCCTTCATTGCATCACCGTACGCCTTAGATAATTGAACAATATAGCGAATCGTTCCCCGTTTTTCTTCAAATGATAACGAGGTATTCATATACTCTGTCGAAAGATTCATCATATAGGAAAGCCAAGTTGAAAGACGTTTCCAATTTTTCTTTTTCAAAATGTCATCTGCCCAATTAAATGTAATCGGTAAGGAAGTAGGAGTTAACTTCTGGAGATTGCTAAAAATCTGCTCATCTCGAGACTGAAGAAAGTCCATATGCATTAATGCCGTTTCCAGTTCTGGTCCATAGGATGGGTCAGCATCTTGCTCATATTCCAGACGTTCCTCAAGCCACTCACGTTCAATCGTTATAAACTTGTCACGTCGTAATAATTCAATCCAAAGCAATTGATAAAGGTTGATTCGCTCATATTGATAATATTTACTTGTATATAGAAGCTCCCTAAAACGCTCGACACTGTCAATCAATAACGGATCAAGTGCAAAGGGTAAGGCATAACGCTTCATTTCACTGATCGCAGCTCGGACATTGTCAATCAGCTGATCCATATAAGGATAAATAATATGCTGTAACATATAGTCAGTAGGCTTCGTCTTATTAAGGAGCTGTAAAATTTTCAAAAAGACGTGCACAGATGCCTGAACAATAAAAAATTGTTTCATCTCAGGAGACTTAGGAGCCTTTTTCTTAAGGGTAGGATAATATTGATAAAATAGTCCCTGAAAAAGCTGATGTGGCGGAGAAATTTGTTCATACCAAATCTCATACTCACGATCAAAGAAAGCAACCCAGCTAGCCAAAGATGACTCGCCATACTCCTGGTCAGGCTTTAATAAAGAACTTGCCTTTCGAACGGATTTTAAGATATCATCAACTGGCTTTTCTTCTTTCCATAGGTCAACAAACGTGCCGACTCGATCAACACTTGCATATACATAAAGGAAAGTAGCGATCTGGTGCCTGCAAATCGTTTCTGTTGAATGACATGTGCACGTACTCATGACAAAGTCATCCATATCAATCGCAACCTGGACGCTTGTAATGTCCTGTACCTTAGCAAACACAAGATGATTTTCACTATTTACATTATAAATACTGCCCTGTCGAAATAAGATGAGGCCCTTTTTAATTAAACTCCGATCAGTTTCATCTTCACGAGAAAGCAAATGTTTAATTTGTTCACCGGCACCAAGCACAAGTTCCTTACTAAGTTCCCGACCAAGCATAGGCATTGAACCCCTTTCGAAATAAAAACTAATTCTTCTATTATAACGCATAAATGATGTAGCAAAAAGGTTTAGCAAGAGAATTAACTGAGGACATAAAAAAGAAGCTACTTTCGAAATGTATTTACGAGTAAAAAGACAAGTTGTTTTTACGTTACTCAGAATCACCAAATAAAGAAAACGATATCTACTTGTTCACAATTGAAAGTTAATTGGCTCTTATTAAGAACACCTACTTGTACTATTCTTTAGTTGCAAGTATAATAGTCTCATATTGTCTGATATTGTAAATAAGAAAGGGATTTATAAAACATGAAGGCTGGACAGCTAAAACAAGAAGAACTGCTACAAATTCTGCTAAGCGCTCACGATAAAGGCGAAAGAAAGACTGACATGACAATGAATGAATTATTAGAAGACCTAATCATACAAATTAAGAAAGTATATACAGCATAAAAATGCGGGCGCCTTAGGCGCTCGCATTTTTTAGTTTTTGGGGCCAGTCCCCAAAAAAGCAATATACCGCTCGAAAAGGGAAAAATGCGTTTAATGGGGCCAGGCCCCATTAAAGGAATTTCAACTTTAATCAAGAACAAAATAAAGAGTACCACCACAACAAACAAAGATGAAAGGTGTGTAACAATGGCGCGAAAAAAAAGAATCTGGTTTCCTGGTGCTACCTACCACATAACAGCTAGAGGAAATCGAAAAGAATTGATATTCTATGACAACAGAGATAAATACAAATATATCGACCTTCTAAAGGAAACCCGTAGAAAGTACCCGTTCTTACTCCACGCCTATTGCCTAATGAATAATCATCTCCATCTCCAACTAGAAACAAAAGAAGACTCGATCAGCCAAATTATGGGTCTCATCCATACAAAATATGCTATCTACTTCAACAATAGACACTCATTAATAGGCCACGTATTTCAAGATAGGTATGGATCAAATCTTATCCATAATGCAAATTACTTCCTAACAGTCAGTCGTTACATCCACCTCAATCCGGTAGAAGCCAATCTCGTTTCAAAGCCTGAGGACTACCAATGGAGCAGCTACCGTGAATACATCACCTCTACGAAAAATCCCGTCGTAACAACCAGCAAAACCCTCTCATACTTCACAAACTCAAATATTAAATTTTACAGAAGTTTTATAGAAGAAACTGGGGATGAAACTGAAAAGTAACAAAGTGGAGGGGCCAGTCCCCAGTCAAAGTGTCGGGGACTGGCCCCTTAACACTTTAACAAATATGACTAGCCAACCAGTTTGAAAAATTGTAAAATTATGTAGAAGGAGGTGGATGAAATGGAAGAAAGATTAAGTAGGATCGAAGACATGTTAGCACAGTTAATCTCAATGGTAGGTGGGATGAGAACGGAACAAACAGCAATGAAAGAAGAACAGTCGACAATGAAGTTAGATTTAACAACAATGAAAGAAGAACAATCAACAATGAAATCAAATTTAACAGCAATGAAAGATGATCAATCAGCAATGAAAGAAGAACAATCAACAATGAAGTCAGATCTAACAGCAATGAAAGAAGAACAGCAAACCATGCGAAGTGAAAATGAAGAGAGACATATTGAACTTATCAGTCGTTTTGAATCATTAGAAGCGGATCATGAGCACACATGGCAAAAGGCAGTTCGCAATGAAAGAGAAATTGCAAAAATTAAACACCAATTTGAGTTGTAAATCCACTGGCAGCTATCATCCACATACCCACACTACAAAAAAATCCAAAAAGAAATTACGCTATTATCGTTTTATGAAAAAATATCTGCATTGATAGATTTCCATATTAAAAAGTAACAACCTACATTGAGTCGAGTAGGTTGTTACTTTTTTCTTTAGTCTGTTAAAGGGGCCAGTCCCCAGTCAAAACGTAGTGGGGACTGGCCCCATTTTTGAATTAGAATAATAAAATGCTAGAAATAGCAAAAAAGTACAGAAGTTTCAACATTCTGATTGTTTTGAGTGTTGGTAAGATAGAAGGAGTAGTATTTCACATAGGTGATGAGAGACAACAAAATGTAAGCGTTTTAAAAAATAAAAGGAGTGAGAAATATGTTGGAAAAAATGAAAAAGAAAAGAAGGCAGAAGGTCTTAGTAATTGTCCTTGCTTCTGGGGTCGTTATTTCCGGACTTAGCTTGGAATCTGTATTAGCAAATAGCGCATACGCTAAGACACATCAGGTTGTAAAAGGTGGAAATGAAAATGTGGAAGTACAGCAGGTTGCTATTCCTCAGCTAGTAGATGAAGCGTCAATTGATTCTGTTGTGGCAGCAATGACATTGCAAGAAAAATCCTTTTTGGTTGTTGGTGGTAATAAAGGCGGGCTAACAGGTGAAAATGGAGAAATAATTGGTGGACAAGCCACAAAGGTTCCTGGAGCTGCAGGACAAACCCAAGCAATACCGCGTTTAGGCATCCCTGCAATTGTAATGGCTGATGGACCTATGGGAGTTAGAATAAATGCTACTAGAACGGACGATGACAAAACCTATTACGCAACCAAATTCCCGTCACCAACCGTTTTAGCATCTACATGGGATACTGAATTGGTCAAAGAAGTTGGTGATGCAACAAGCGATGAAATGAAGGCATATGGTATCGATCTTCTTCTTTCCCCAGGAATGAATATTCAGAGTTACCTTCTAAACGGCAGAAATTTCGAGTATTTCTCAGAAGATCCTGTGGTTACTGGAAAAATGGCAACAGCATTTGTAAATGCTGTTGAAGATAATGGTGTGGGCACAACCATTAAGCATTTTGCTGCTTTTAACCAACGAACAAACAACAATGGAAATATGGTTGTCAGTCAAAGGGCATTAAGAGAAATCTACCTAAAGGGTTTTGAAATGACTGTAAAAGAAGCTGACCCATGGACGATTATGGATTCCTACAATCAGCTAAATGGTACTTATGCAACGGAAAATAAAGAATTATTAACCGATGTATTGAGAAAAGATTTTGGTTTTACCGGCTTTGCTATGACGGATTGGGAATTTGCTGAAAGAAAGATTGTTAAGCAGGTGGAAGCAGGAACAAACTTATTTATGCCTGGTAATGCTACTCAGTCAGAAAGTATTGTTGATGCTGTAAATATCGGTAATTTGGATGAAGCTATTCTAGACCGAAATGTTAAAGAAATACTTCGTATTGTGGTTAAAACACCTACTTTTAAAGGTGCAGTAGCTTCAAATAATCCTGATCTTGAAGCAGGGGCAAAAGTCGCACGAAAAGCCGCTGCTGATGGAATGGTCCTACTTCAAAATAAAAAATCA
Organism: Metabacillus sp. GQ13; assembly: GCF_059758525.1. NCBI lineage: Bacteria > Bacillati > Bacillota > Bacilli > Caryophanales > Bacillaceae > Metabacillus > Metabacillus sp. GQ13. The sequence continues at coordinate 199,806 of NZ_JCAXET010000010.1, read as the reverse complement.
GCATTACCGATTCAAAATAATGTAAGCGCATCCTTGTTTGGCGTGCCAATCAGTGAAATTAACACGGGTGGAAGAGGAAGTGCACTAGTAAATGCTCAAAATCAAATTGGAATTGCAGAAGGGCTAAAAAATGCAGGGCTATCTTTAAATACATCACTTATCGAAAAATACGATGATTATGTTTCAGAATTAAGAAGTCAAGATGCCTATAAAGGTACCCCAGGTACGTTTGGTTCTGTTGGACCAAAACTGCCTGAAATGGATATTAGTGAAGATGTAATAGAAGCAGCTGAAAATACAGATGTTGGTATTGTCGTTATTGGAACAGCTCCTGGGTCTTATGCTGTTGACCGTGATAAAGAAGACTTCTACCTCTCTGAATCTCAACAAGAAGTGGTCAGAAATGTCTCAAATGCCTATCATGCCAAAGGAAAGAAAGTCATTGCAGTATTAAATGTAGAAGGACCGATAGAAGTGGAAAGCTGGAAAGATAAAGTAGATGGAATTGTACTTGCGTGGCAGCCAGGCCAAGAACTAGGAAATGCAGTTGCTGATGTTTTAACTGGGAAAGTAAATCCATCAGGTAAACTCACACAAACATTCCCAGTGGACTACAGCGATCTTCCTTATGCGGATCGATACCCTGGATCTGCCAGCGGCTTCCCATATGAGGAAGATATCTATGTAGGATATCGTTACAATACAACATTTAATGTAAAGTCTTCCTATGAATTCGGCTATGGATTATCCTATACAACTTTCGACTATAGTAAGGTAAGGGTGACAAACAACAATAATTTCAAAAATAAAATTACCGTTCATGCAACAGTAGAAAATACAGGGAATGTAGCAGGAAGAGAAGCAGTACAGGTGTACGTTTCAGCTCCTGACGGTAAGCTTGAAAAGCCAGAACTAGAGTTGAAGGCGTTTACGAAAACAAAAGAATTACTTCCGGGAAAAAAAGAGAATTTAAAATTTGAGCTTAATACAAAAGACATTGCATCATTTGATGAGGGGTTATCGGCATGGGTAATAGAAAAGGGAACATATGAAGTAAAAGTAGGGGCTTCATCTACAAAAATTAAAGAAACAGCTACATTTAAAATAGATAAGGATATTCTTGTAGAAGAGGTGAATGATGTTTTAGAACCACAAGTACCAATTGATAGATTGTCTAAGTTTGATTAAAGGATGAATTTAGAAGTAAAAGGAGGAGGGAAATGTAAATGGTAAAACACCTAAAAAAAGTCATGTTTTTTATTTTAACAGTTGCAATGACACTTTCGATCAGTTTTGATACGTTTGCGAAGGAAGCGAAGGTGAAAGAAACATCTTATCAAACTGTTACAGAAATACATGACTGGGGTGCAGCGATTACAAAGGTAATTGTGGATATAGGTAAGCCAATACCCCAAGACTCAGTAACTAAGGATACGTTTAACGTTCATGTAACAAGAAGTGACGACAGGTTATCAAATCCGTTATTGGAAAAAGGGTACCGTACAGTAACAAACGCCTATGTGGCTGGAAAAAATGGCGAACCTACTGTTAGAGGAAAATATGTTGTATTAGAATTGGAAATCGGACCAAACGTATCTTTAGGCTCAGCGCTGAACTATTACAGCGGAGCTAATGTATGGATTGATTCAGAATATACCATTACACAAGTGCAAGATATTGGTTTGAATTCAGGAACAATTTCAGGTCTTGTTGTTAATATGTTTGACGGAGGAACAAGAGAACTTGTAGATGATTTCTCGACTGGAAAAGCTATTGATGATGGTATTACTTTAACTTATGCAGATTATGCACCAAAAAAAGACAAGGGGAAAAATCCATTAATCATCTGGTTACATGGTGGTGGTGAAGGTGGTACAGACCCAACTATCCCACTATCAGCAAATAAAGCCGTTAACTTTATCACTGATGACATACAATCTTATTTTGGTGGAGCATATGTTTTAGCACCTCAGACACCAACTAAATGGATGGATGGTTATCTAACTGGAGGAGCAGACGGAACTTCAAAGTATGAAGAAGCACTTATGGCATTAATCAAAGATTATGTGGCCAATAACCCTGATATCGATGCTAACAGAATTTATATTGGTGGGGCATCCAATGGTGGATATATGACAATGCTTATGGTTCGCGATTATCCAGGGTACTTTGCAGCTGCATTCCCAGTATGTGAAGGTCTAAACGATTCATTAGTTACTGAGGCAGATATCGAGAACATAGGAAAGACTCCAATTTGGTTCGTTACGGCAAAAAATGATTCAACATTACTACCAAAGAATAACACACTTCCAACCTATGATCGTTTGATCGAAGCTGGAGCTCAAGATGTTCAATTAACCTTATTTGATGATGTGCACGATACTACAGGCTTATTCAAAAATGCTGATGGAACACCATATCAATACAATGGTCATTGGTCATGGATCTATGTATATAACAATGAAGTTGAATCAACGTATAATGGGAAAACAACATCAATCATGGAATGGATGGCTTCCCAATCGTTAAATAAATAATCAGATAGGTAGATTTTCTGTAATTTCAACAAGACAGAAAGTGTCTAAAAAACGAAAGGTTTTTTTCCTTGGTAGATAATGATCAACCTTTATTTCAAAGCTACAGCATTGATAGATTTCCATATTAATAAGTAACATCCTGCATTGAATCATGTAGGTTGTTACTTTTTTCTTTAGTCCGTTAAAGGGGCCAGTCCCCAATCAAAGAGTAGTGGGGACTGGCCCCACCATCCCCACCCACAAAATCTCCCCCTACCAATTCTCACAAATATCGTCTACAATAACAGAAAACGCTTACAGGTGGGATTACATGCGCTATTTTCGTCATTTCCTATATATCATCACGTTTCTAGTATTCTTTCTAACTAGTGGACTAACATTATATTACGGAAAAGAGACCTTTCATTTTGCTGAGGGGCCTGACCCCACACAAGCTGTCCAAGGGCCAGTCCCCACAACAACTACAGCAAAATACCATTTCGTCCTCATCCCAGAAGAACTAGACAACGACTACTGGCGCTTAGTCGAACAGGGTGCGCGCGATGCTGCCAAGTTCCATAACGTCTATCTAGAGTATCTAGGCCCTAAACAAGCTAACAATGATGAGCATCTAAAAACAATCGACATGGCAATCGCAGGCCTTGTCGACGGGGTCATTACTCAGGGTCTTGGTGAGGAGGAATTTAGTGAACTTGTTACCAAAGCGAAGGAAAAGGTGATTCCGATCGTCACGATTGACACAGATGCACCGGAAAGCGCGCGGGATGTCTATGTGGGCACAGATAATTATTACTCGGGCTTTCTCGCTGGCAAGGCGATGATTAATGATACAAAGGGTGCTCAGCAAGTAGCAATTATAACTGGGAGACAAGACGCATCACATCAAAAGCTCAGAGTTGAGGGTTTTAAGGATGCGATCGCAACAGAGGATCGTATCGAGGTGATAGCGGTGGAGGAATCAAATATTACAGAGCTTGGAGCAAGTGAAGCCGCCCATAAAATCCTTAGGCAGTATCCAACGATCACGGCCTTCTATGGAACGAGTGCGCTCGATGGCATCGGCATTGCCAAGGTGGTGAGCAACGTCAAAGCGCAAGACAATCTCTATATCATTGGCTTTGACATCCTTCCAGAAACTCTTGAATACATGGAGAACGGCACCATTGAAGCAACCGTTGTGCAATTTCCCTATCAAATGGGCTACGAGGCTGTCGAGAAACTAATTCAACACACAAATGGAGAGGAACTTGAACCACTCCAGCATACTGACACAAAGGTGATCCATAAAGAAGACCTGCCAATATCGCCGTCAGCCATGGGAGAAGAGGGCCAACTATGACTAGCATTCGCAACAAGCTCTTATTATACTTCTTAGCATTTGTCGTTCTATTTAATGTGGTATCCTACTCGATTTACTTTAGCAGTACCCAATTCGTTGAAGAATATCACGGCAGCTTTGAACGCTTTTTACTATTCAATGAAATCACCCAACAATCAACGCAAATCTATGAAAAAATCAATGCCTATGTCGTTGAAAAGGACATGATGTATGTCGACGAATACAAAGATATTAAGCTACGTCTAAAAGAAAATAATAATCGACTCACCGATGAAGCAATGACGGGAATCAATAAAGCTGAACTAGCAAAATACCAGCGGATGGTCAATAACTTAATCTATGAAAGTGACATTACCATTGAGGCAGTCCGCTTTAATAATTTTGATCAATATACCAAACATGCGAAGGAAGTCCGCAATATCTCATCCTATATTCTTGAATCAACCTTACAACTCTTGAACTTGGAGCTCGCAGACTATCAAGTGTTTTATCAAGAAATGGAAGAACGTCAAACTGCCTTTAAATGGTTCATCATCAATCTGTTCAGTTCAACACTATTATTCGCACTATTTACAGCTGTCTGGTTCTCACGAGGCCTAACGAGACCACTTCGAAGTCTATCGATAGCCGCAAAGGAGATCTCGGCAGGGAACTTCGATGGACCGCCAATAACGGTAAAGACAAATGATGAACTAAAGGTGTTAAGTGAATCATTTGAACAAATGCGCGAAAATATTAAACAACTAATCGAAGAAATCAAAGAAAAATCAGAGCTCGACACATTACTTAAAGAGCTGGAATTGAAACATTTACAAAATCAAATCAACCCGCATTTCCTATTTAATACACTAAACACCGTCTCACGAATGGCCTACTTAGAAGACGCAGCCGTCACATCACGTCTGATCCAATCAGTCTCAACATTGTTGCGATCAAGCCTTGAGGACATCAATAAATCAGTCACACTAAGAGAAGAAACAAACGTTGTAAAAGAATACTTTTATATTCAAAAAACAAGATTTGCGGAGCGAATCACCTTTCAAACAAACATAGACGAAAGCTGTTTAGACGTGAGAATTCCCTCTCTAACCCTACAGCCATTAGTTGAAAATTCATTCATCCACGGCATCGAAAACCTTGAAGAAGGCGGCATCATTAGCCTAACCATCTCACGCGTTCAAGACGAAGTCATTGTAGAGGTAGCCGACAACGGAAAAGGAATCGACGAAAAAAAGAAGCAACAAATCCTATCCAAAGAGAAAATTGATTTACAAGAAGAACACCAAGGACACTCAACAGGCATCGGTCTGCGCAACGTCATCAAACGTCTAGAACTAGTCTACAAAAAACCAGACATATTAGAAATACTCTCTGAAAAAGACAAAGGAACGATCATTCGGATAAAACTACCTGGGGCCTGTCCCCACGACTTCACTGATGGGGCCAGACCCCAAGACATCGATGCTGGGGCCAGTCCCCAAAAATAAGGAGGAACCACAACATGAACATCATAATCGTCGACGATGAAATGATCGAACGAAAAGCAATGAAACGTTTCATAGAAGAAAGTGTCCCCAACAGTCTCGTCGTAGGCGAGGCTGCCAACGGGCGAAAGGCCATCGAACTTGCAAAGCAACATCAACCAGATCTGATGATCATGGATATTCATATGCCAGGGATCGATGGGCTTGAAGCGACCAGACAGATAATCGCCGAGCTTCCGAACACAAAGTTCATCATGGTTTCAGCCTACAACTCCTTTGACTATGCAAAAGAAGCGATGAAACAGGGGGTCAAGGAATACATCTTAAAACCGAGCAATAAACAAGAAACCCTTGAAGCAATATTTAGAGTAGAAAAAGAAATCAAACAAGAACGTCAGCTTGCCGAACTGACAAACCGGCAGATTATTGAAACACAGACTTTAGCCCAAAAGCAGATTATCACAGCAATTATCCAAAATGAGCAAACATCAGAAACAGAGCTATTGTACAAAAAACAATTTCCAGAGGCACAGCTAGCCTTTTTTCTCCTGTTTTCAGCCGTAGAACAAATATCAAATCTACTCAAAGAAAAAACCGTTTTCCCATACATAGAGAAGAAGTTAGGCGATAAATTGGCTGTGCTCTTTGTAACAGACAAGAAATCGCCCCATCATGTAAAGGCAGATGCGCTCACCCTTGCCCGGGTATTATGCCAAGCGTTACCGAAAACAACAACAATCGGCATTGGAAGCCCATTTGCCCAGCTAGATAAATTGCCAATATCCTACCAACAGGCATTACTAGCTTCTAGCCAGTTATCAAAGGATGCCAATGTCTCATATGGCTATCCTCAAGTAAAAGAAGAAAATGAAGACAATACCATCGCTAAGATTGAAAAATCACTACTCAACGAAATCCAAGCTGGCAGACTTGAGCAAGCGAACGATTACTTTGCGTTATATTACAAGCTCTTAAACAAAGAACTAGATGATCAAGGCCTTACTCAACATCTCAGAGAATGGGGAATTCGCTTAAAACAGAGCCTAGAAAATCAAGGGACAATCATGCGCGACCTACCGATATTAAACGCGAAAACAACAGAAGATTTTCTTGCGATCATTCGCCAACTCTGTGAACAAAGCATCCTTCAAAAAGAAGGCAATGATGCCATATCAATGGCCAAAAAATATATCAAACTTCATTATCAAGATTCCTTCAGCCTTGAGGATGTTGCCGATTATGTTGATCTGACACCAACGTATTTTACAAAGCTGTTTAAGGAGCAAACAAAACAAACATTCATTGACTATGTAACAGATTACCGAATAGAAAAATCAAAGGAGCTCCTACTCAGCACCAAGCTAAGCCTAAAAGAAATTGCGTATGAAGTCGGCTACAAAGATCCCAATTATTTTAGTCGAGTGTTTAAAAAATGGACAAATGTATCACCAAAGCAATATCGATAGCGAGATGATACAACCACAAAATAATCCTAAAATAAATAAAATAGTGCAGAAGATAAGTGAATTAATCGCTTTCATCTCCCGATATAATGATACTGTAAACGATTTCAACACAAGGGGGATTTAAGATGAAAAAGAGCTTTCTTTTAGCACTATTTTTAGTTTTCTCACTAATTGTTTCAGCATGTAGTTCAAATTCAAGTACTGACGAAAAATCAGACGATAGCAAAAAAGCGGATGGCGGAAGTGATGAACAAGCAACATTAGATATCTTTAGCTGGTGGACAGGTGCTGGTGAAGAGGATGGATTAAAAGCACTTTTAGCGATGTTTGAAGAAAAATATCCAGATGTGCCAATTGAAAATGCAGCAGTAGCGGGGGGCGCTGGAACGAATGCAAAAGCTGTTTTAGCTAGCCGTATGCAAGGGGACGATCCACCGGCAACCTTCCAAGTCCACGGTGGTGCTGAATTAAACGAAGGCTGGGTAGCCGCAGATAAAATGGAATCTCTTAATGATTTCTATGAAGAAGAAGATCTAATGGATAAATTTCCAGAGGATTTAATTGATATGGTCAGCAAAGATGGAGACATCTACTCCGTACCAGTCAATATTCACCGTGCAAATGTATTATGGTTCAACAAAAAGGTCTTTGAAGATAATGGCTTAGAAGCACCAACTACATTTGACGAGTTTTTTGAAGTAGCAGATGCACTAAAAGCAAAAGGAATCACACCACTTGCACTTGGCGATAAAGAGCCTTGGGTTGCAACACATCTTTATGAAACAGTTCTGTTAGCAGAACTAGGGTCTGAGGACTATGGCAAGCTTTGGACTGGTGAACTAGCATTTGATGATGAAAAAGTAGTCAAAGCAGCCGAAACATTCAAAAAAATGCTTAGTTATATTAACGAAGACCACGCATCACGTAACTGGCAGGATGCTTCTCAATTAGTAGCAAACGGTGAAGCAGCAATGAACGTAATGGGTGACTGGGCAAAAGGCTACTTCGTTAACGATTTAAAACTAGTTGTGAATGAAGATTTTGGCTATGTGCCAACACCTGGGACTGATGGTTTATTCCAAGTGATCACTGACACATTCGGCTTACCAAAAGGCGTTGAAAATCCAGAAGGCGTAAAGAAATTTTTAAGCGTGTTAGCATCTGTTGAAGGTCAAGATGCATTCAACACATTAAAAGGGTCGATTCCAGCACGTGTTGATGCAGACGTAGTCAAATATGATCAATATGGAAAAGATACAATGATTGACTTCAAAGCTAGCAAACTAGCACCAAGTTTAGCTCATGGATCAGCCGCATCTGAAGGCTTCCTGACAAAAGTAAACCAAAGCATCAACATCTTTGTTACACAGCAAGACGTTAAACAATTCACAGACTCTTTAGTTGCTGCCGCAGCTGAATTGAAATAATTTACATTAGGGGGTGAGAGTAAGTTTCATTCCCCTTTTTTTGGGGACAGTCCCCAAGACTAGAGCAGTGGGGACTGTCCCCACAAGGAGGAGAATCAGATGGAAGCAACAACCAAACCAACAAAACCACAGCAAAACACAGCAACCACTCTATCTAAAAAGAAGCTATCAAGAGATCATCTCATGGCCATCGCCTTTATCCTGCCATCATTAATCTTAATTTTAATTTTTGTTTACGGCTTTATCGGATGGACCGGTTATGTATCATTCAGTAATTGGAACACACTTGTTCCAGACTTTTCATTTGTCGGCTTGAAAAACTATCTCTACTTGTTCCAAGACTTCCGTTTCCAAGCGGACTTGCGTAACACGATCTTTTTCACCGTTTTATTTATTGGCTTTGTGATCATCAGTGGGATGGGTCTCGCGGTTTTACTTGACCAAAAAATCAAAGGAGAACCAATCTTCCGAAACCTATTCTTCTTCCCAATGGCCCTCTCATTTGTCGTAACAGGAGTTGTTTGGCAATGGCTGTTAAACCCATCAACAGGGGTAAACATCTTTTTTAACAAACTTGGTCTCAGTCCGAAATGGTACACAGACACAACAATTTTAGCAGGCTTCAATTGGGGAAAAATAGAATTTGGGATTCCCGTCGCGATTATTGCTGTGACGATTGCAGCAGTTTGGCAAATGACAGGCTTTTCACTTGCAATGTATTTAGCGGGGTTACGTGGTATTCCCGATGAAGTACGCGAAGCAGCACGCATGGACGGTGCATCAGAATTTCTTATCTATCGAAAAATCATTCTACCATTATTAGCTCCAATCACGGTCAGTGTGATCATCATTATGGCACATATTTCCCTGAAAATATTCGACCTCATCTACGCGATGACAGGACCAGGTGCAAACTTCGTAACAGACGTACCTGGTGTCTACATGTTCGAAACGACATTCCGGGGCAATTACTACGCAAACGGTGCGGCCATTGCCGTGATCATGCTCGTATCTGTGGCGATTTTCATCGTTCCTTACTTAATCCACAGCAGAAAAGGAGAGGCTTAACATGGCATTACAACGATTTAATAAATCAATCATCTATATCATCCTAATTGCGATGAGTCTCTTCTTTCTCATGCCAGTATACGTGATGATCATTACCAGCTTAAAACCATATGACGAAGTCACCCTAGCAACAATGTGGCAGCTGCCAACCAGCTTCGACTTTAGTGGATATACAGAAGCCTTTACAAAGCTCTCACCCAACTTAATCAATTCATTTTATCTCGTCATCCCAGCAACACTTTTATCAGCATTACTAGGAGCAATGAACGGCTATGTCCTAGCAAAATGGAAATTCAAAGGGGCAGACATCTTATTCACAGTTATCTTATTCGGAATGTTCATCCCGTATCAAAGTATTTTAATCCCATTAATCCAATTTTTACGTGAAGTCGGCCTCTACAACACAATTCCTGGACTGATCTTTGTCCACGTAGTTTACGGCCTACCAATCACAACCCTAATGTTCCGTAACTTCTACGCGAACATCCCAGACGAAATGATTGAATCAGCGAAAATTGATGGCGCTGGCTTCCTCGGAATCTTCCGTCACATCATGATTCCATTATCGATTACAAGCTTTGTCGTCGTCGCGATCTGGCAGTTCACAAACATTTGGAATGAGTTCCTGTTCGCCGTAACAATCACGACATCGGATCAACAACCAATTATGGTAGCCCTCCAAAATCTATCAGGAAGCCAAATCGTTCATTGGAATGTGCAAATGGCTGGTGCGTTGTTAGCGGCGCTGCCAACATTGCTGGTTTATATTCTATTAGGGAAGTATTTTGTGAAAGGGTTGTTGGCAGGTTCGGTGAAGGGGTAATAATAAATAGGATAATTAAGATGAAACCTCACATATCCTGTGGGGTCTCTTTATTTTTTTAAGTTTATATAAGTCTACAACAACAAGGAATTATTATTGGAAATTCAAAAAACAGCAATTGTAATTATATTGAAAATAGTTTAAAGTATACCATGCATATCAAACTAGATTAATTTGGGATTTAGGGTAAAATATGGATGAACCTCATTGGTATGACTATTCTTTGATTAAATATATAAAATTTTTGCTGGTATTAATAGTTAAATAAGAAAACTTGATATCGTACAAATTGTATCCAAATAAAAACAATAGGACGGAAATGCTAGGGGGGAGAGGATTGAACCAAATGATTCATCGGTTGAATAGAAGTATATTCATTATTTTTATGATTATTATAGTAGTGATTTTAGGTTTAAATATAAGTACTAGTAGAGGATATCACTCGATTGATAGGCTACCACCTAAATCTTTTAATTTGATTACACTAATCCTAGCAATTGTTATCATTGCGATTATGATTTTGTCTAGATCTAAAATGATTAATTTTCTTAATAACATCTCCAAAAAAACTTACATCGTTATATCACTAATTTTAATCAGTCTATTTATACAGTTGCTCTCTGTATGGTTGTTTCGTGTTAATTTATCCTGGGATTTCGGAACAATTGTTAGCAATGCTAAGCTTTTGTTAGAAGGAAAACCACTTAATGACTATTTTATTAAGTATCCTAATAACATTTTAGTGACTTGCATGCTAGCTATTGTTGGAAAAATTGCAACACCAGACCTTTTTAGTTATCAAGTTTTTAATATCATGATCATTACAGGTAGCCAATATTTAATTTATCGTATTACATCTAAAATTGCCGGAAGCTCAGTTGGTATATTGAGTTTATTTTTTAGTGTCGTTTTCTTTCCATACATTTTCTACGCACCTATTGTTTATACAGATACCATTTCCCTTATTTTTCTATTAATTCCAATAAATATCCTCTTAGGAGAAAATGGTAAGTTTAAGCATGGTATAACCTTAATCATTATTGCTTCAAGTATCTTATCATTTGGAATGATACTAAAGGGATCACTAATTATTTTTCTGATCGCTTTAAGCATTGTTTTATTTATGTTTTCTGAGAAATGGAGAAGGGTTTATTTCATGATACCGTTTATTGTGTTGGTAGTGATTAAAGCTCTTTTTAACTTTGGGATATATGATAGTGGAATAATTGATAAGCAACAGGTTGAAAGATATAGCTTTCCCGTAACCCATTGGCTAGTTATGGCCCAGAATGGAGAGCGTTATGGGAAATACGCATCAAGTGATTTTGTTTGGACACATAACCTTTTGGAAAAAAATTCAAAGGAAAAGGTGAAGCAAATTCATTATAAGGAGTTACAAAAGCGTTGGAAGGAGAAAGGATTCCTCGGTACAGTTCAATTTAATATTGAAAAATTAAATCACACCTGGACGGATGCAACATATTATTCACTTAATAAGTTGAAAAGAGTACCTGTTCATCCAGAAAACTTCAATCGGCTTGTTGATGCAAAATCTGGACACCTTATACAAGGGTATGCACGTATCCAACATCTTATTCTAGTAGCAGGGTTATTATTGATGATTATGATAAAAAATAAGAATGCATTTATAACATTTGCAATGCTTTCTATTATTGGATTTTTCCTGTTTTTCCTCATATGGGAAACCAGATCACGTTATATCGTAAGTTTAACTCCATTACTGATCATATTAAGCTGTGTTGGTTATTTTGGATTGAATAAGGAAGAAGATTACCTGAGTAACGTGGAGTAATAGTAGGAAAGGTTCTGTAATAAAAAGGAATTGTAAAGAATTTGTTAATCCCTCCTTTTGCAAGAGATCAGTTGCTGAATAAGTATATTATTTAGGAGATAAGTATGGGAAAATTACTTAAATTTGGAACAGTTGGTGTATTTAATACCCTTATAACAATAGGTAGTTATATGTTGCTTTTTGGTGCCGGCATTCACTTTATAATGGCAAACATCATTGCATATGGACTAGGTGTAATAAATAGTTATTATTGGAATAAAAATTGGGTGTTTAAAGCGAACTCAAGGAATAAAGAGCTATTTTGGAAGTTTATTATCGTCAATCTCATAACATTATCCTTTAACACCTTAAGTCTTTATGTTTTGGTAGATTATCTATATATTCACCCGATAATAGGACAACTATTTTCTATTGTCGTTGGAATGATGATGAATTATCTTTTAAATCTAAAATGGACATTTAACAATATTGGAGGAAAATAAATGAAAGACCTTATTTCCGTTGTTGTTCCGATGTATTATGAAGAAGAAGTGGCAGAGGAATGCTATAAACGGTTAAAAGATGTTATGGAAAACAACAAGATTAAATATGAATTTATTTTTGTAAATGACGGAAGTACGGACAGAACAATAGATATATTGAAGGACATTGCAATGAAAGATCATCGAGCAAAGATCGTTAACTTCTCACGTAACTTTGGACATCAAACAGCCGTAACAGCAGGAATTGATTATGCTAGTGGTGAAGCAATTATCATAATAGATGCCGATTTACAAGACCCTCCCGAGCTAATCCCGAGCCTAATTGCGAAATGGAAGGAAGGCTATGAGGTTGTTTATGCGAAAAGAAAGAAGCGAATCGGTGAATCCTGGTTCAAACTAATAACAGCTAAATACTTTTACAAGTTTATTAATTATATGTCTGATATTGAAATTCCTAAGGATACTGGCGATTTCCGAATTATTGATCGTAAAGTAGCGCATGTATTCAAGACTATGACAGAACGAAATCGGTTCGTTCGAGGCATGTTCTCATGGGTTGGTTTTACACAGACATATATAGAATATGAAAGAGATGAACGATTTGCTGGTGAAACAAAATATCCATTTAAGAAGATGGTGAAATTTGCTTCAGATGGTATTATTGCCTTTTCGACAAAGCCTTTAAGAGTGGTCATGACACTGGGTTTTATATCTGTCTTCATTTCATTGTTTGTGCTTATCTATACAATTATTATTAAATTATTTGGACATCAAGTACAAGCTGGCTGGGCATCGATCATGGTTGCAATTACATTTTTTAGTGGTAGTCAATTATTAGGTCTTGGAATTGTCGGACAATATATCGCTAGAATATACGATGAAAGCAAAAATCGCCCAATGTATATTGTTAGAGATACAGTTAATTTAGAAGCAGAAGATCGACTAGAATCTTACACTTCTATAAAAGATCATAAAGAAATGGTTAAAACTAGATAAAGAAACCCTAATGTTGGACAATCTAAAAAGATATGTTCGGGATTAGGGTTTTTCTCTATGATGTGAATAAATAAAAGGAAATTTAATATTGAGAAAAATGGGAAGGATATATTATCATTATTTGGGAAATGAAGTAGGATTGTTGTTTCCATAGCGCAGATCATTAAAGATATAGATAGTCAATCTTCAAGTTTTTAGAAAAATGATAATTTATAAACCGATAATTATTAAAAAATACTTTCATTAATTTCTATTGCTGATAAACTAAATGATAGATTATATCGTGAAGAGTTAAGGCGAATTTAAAGGAAATTATCGTAGAAATAAAAGGGGGAAACACCAAATGTACACAATCGGAATCGACCTAGGCGGCACAAACCTGCGCATCGGTCTCTTCAACGAGCAAGGAGAAATCCTCGAAGAGCACAGCTGCCCAACAGAAGCGGAAAAGGGCCCAGAATATGCCGTCACCAATATGACAGAAATCATCAACAAGCTAAAAGCACAATACGATATCAAAGCAGTAGGCATCGGCTCCCCAGGACCACTTGACCCATATGAAGGCGTCATCATCGAGCCGCCAAACCTGACTGGCTGGGTGAACATACCACTAGTGAAAATGCTAGAGGACAAAATCGGTCTACCAGTCAAACTAGAGAACGATGCAAATGCAGCAGCCCTAGCCGAAGCAACACTTGGCGCAGGGAAAGGAGCAAGCAGTGTCTTCTTTATCACCGTAAGCACAGGAATCGGTGGCGGCTATGTCGCCGATGGGCAGCTAGTATCAGGCGCGCAAGGAAGTGCTGGAGAAATTGGCAACATGATCGTCAACCCTGATCCAAACGCTTACCAAGGACCAGGCCTTAATAAAGGTGCATTAGAAGGTCTAGCAAGCGGTACAGCAATCGGTCGCATTGGAAATGAACGACTAGGCATTACAAACGGTGCCCAAGGAGTCTTCCAGCTAGTGGAACAAGGAGATCAAGCAGCACAAGCCATTCTAGATGAAACCATTAATTACCTTGCAATCGGCTTAGCGAATATCGTACATACGGTGAATCCGGAGGTTATTGTAATTGGTGGTGGAGTAATGAAGTCTAAGGAGCTAATTTTGCAACCATTAATAGAAAGAACGAAGCAATATTTGTATCCGAGTTTGAGGGAAAGCTTTATTTTAAGACCTGCTTTACTTGATCAGAAGGCTGGATTGATTGGTGCGGGGTTATTGCCTAAATAAATGTAAAACAAAAGACCAATTCTCTATGTAATTAAAAGGGAATAGGTCTTTTTTATTCGAAAATTCTTTGCTCTAAGTATAATAGCGCGAGTAATGCTAAGATTTAAGTAAAATCTGTTATGTTTCTTTATATTAATTATCATATTTTACCCAAACAATTATTTAATTCTTTGTTCCATAATTTTATATAGTGTCTACCTTCTTGTTAGCAAACATTTCAATTTTAACATTGGTATTTTAAGAATCTCCTTTTAAAACTATTACGCCTCTAACTGTAGGGGTATATATAGGGTATAACAACTAAAGAATTAGTACTCGATAAATAAAGAATGATTACATGAAAATTGATATTTGTCGAAAGAGAAATATTGAAAAATGTATATATATAGGATCAATTACCTATATACAGAAATGATTATTTTGAAATTTCCCTTCAAATGTACTGTAAATCATGTATAATAATACCGATGAAGAATAAGACGATAGTATAGACATTTCGACAAAAGTCTTAATAAAGGGAAATTATAATATTTATAAAAGGGAGAGAGAAATTAGTGGCTAATTGGACAACACCGGAGGAAATGGCAAGAAAACGTGAAATAAAGAAAAAGGTCATCACATTCACACTACCATTCATTGCAATTATTATTGGAGCACTAGTAACAATAGCAGCAAACGGACTATAAGATAATTAGGACTGATTCTAAAATGTAAGGTGTCTAGAGTCAGTCCTTCATATATGTAAGGACTTTTTTCGCTATATGGTACAATTTACCCTAAAATAAATGTAAATTTATTGTCAAAAACATGCTAAAATAAGTCCAGTAGGAAAGATACGGTTGAAATTCCACCAATTCTGTAAGAAAATGTAGAATGTGTTGTGGATATTTTACCCATTATTTAATATAATCATTTAGTTAGTGTTAATTTAATAGATCAAAATTTTTGGAGGTTATCATGGAAGAAACGATCAGCTTGAAAGAACTGTTTCTCACATTAAAGAAACGTCTTTCCCTCATTATAATCATTACTGCAATAGCGACCGCAACTAGTGGTCTTGTAAGCTACTTTTTCTTAACACCAATTTATCAATCTTCAACACAGATTCTAGTAAATCAATCAAAAAGTGAACAACAGGCTTATAACGTAAGTGAAGTACAAACGAACCTTCAGTTAATAAACACATATAACGTAATTATTAAAAGTCCTGCAATTTTAGATAAAGTTATTGAACAAGAGAAGTTAGATATGTCAGCAGGAGCACTAAACGAGTTAGTTGCTGTTTCAAGTGAACAAAATTCACAGGTTGTAAACATTACCGTTCAAAATGAAGATCCGAAACAGGCGGCAAATATTGCTAATTCAATTGCTACGACATTTCAATCTGAAATTTCAACAATAATGAAAGTGGACAATGTTAGCATTTTAACACAAGCTCAGCTCGGTGAAGATCCATCACCAATAAAACCAAAGCCATTATTAAATATGGCGATAGCATTAGTAGTAGGGTTAATGGCTGGAGTAGGTTTGGCCTTTTTACAGGAGTATCTTGATAATACAATAAAAAATGAACAAGATATTGAAAATCAGTTAGGTCTTCCTGTACTTGGAGCGATTACAACTATTAATATGGATGAAGAATCAAACGGAAAATCTAAGATGTCAACTACGTTAGGAACGCGAGGTGAGTCAGTTGGCTCGTAAGGATCGAAAGCAAATATTTCAATTACAAAATAGAAGTTTAATTTCAATGACTAATCCTAAATCACCAATAGCAGAACAATTCCGAACTATTCGAACGAATATCGAATTCTCTAGTGTTGACGAGGATCTACAAACGATAATTGTTACATCTTCAGGGCCTGCTGAAGGAAAATCTACAACAACTGCAAACTTAGCTGTTGTATTTGCACAGCAAGGGAAACGCGTGTTGCTAATTGATGCCGATTTACGTAAACCAACCGTACATTACACTTTTGGTAAAGAAAATCATGTGGGGTTATCTAATGTCCTAACTAGACAATTAACACTTGAAGAAGCTGTTAGTGTAACTTCACAAGATAAGTTATCAGTTTTATCAAGCGGACCAATTCCGCCAAATCCATCTGAATTACTGGGTTCAAAGGGAATGAAAGCTCTTTTGGAGCAAGCAAAGATCGAATATGATGTGATTATTTTGGATACACCGCCAGTATTAGCGGTTACAGATGCTCAAATTCTTTCAAATTCAGCAGATGGTGTTGTTCTTGTTGTAAGTAGCGGGAAAACAGAAATAGATTTAGCTAAGAAAGCAAAAGAACTTCTTGAAAGTGCAAAAGCTAAAATATTAGGGGTTGTATTAAATAATAAAAAAGTAGAAGACACTCAATACTACTATTATTACGGGGGGAAATAGTCACTTTCGACAGTTTACCCCTCTTTTCTTTGGTAAATAGATAGCAATAAAATCATTATGGGTTAATGTGGAAGGCGCGAGTTGGACTAGTATATTCTGGTGGAGGTGTACAATTTGATAGATATTCATAGTCATATATTGCCTGGTGTGGATGATGGTGCACAAACGATGGAAGATTCAATAAATATGGCAAGGTTAGCGGTTGAAGAAGGAATTACGAAAATCATTGCTACTCCTCATCATCAAAATGGGAAGTATATGAATAGTAAGAATGATATTTTAAATAGAGTAATAGAACTTAATCGTGTACTTCAAAATGAGAATATATCTTTAGAGGTATTGCCAGGACAGGAAACAAGAATTTATGGTGAATTGGTTGAGGATCTAGATAAGGGAGAGATTCTTCCACTTAATAATACCAACTACTTATTTATTGAGTTACCTTCTGGGCATGTGCCAAGGTATACGGAGAGGCTTTTGTTTGATGTTCAGCTGAAGGGATTAACTCCGATTATTGTACATCCTGAAAGAAATGCAGAAGTAATTGAAAATCCGGATAAATTGCTTAATCTCGTAAAAAAAGGGACGCTAACACAGGTTACCGCTGGGAGTATTACCGGGCACTTTGGAAAGAAGATTCAGAAGTTTTCCATGCAGTTGATTGAGGCGAATATGACACATTTTATTTCTTCTGATGCTCATAATGTATCAACTAGAAGCTTTAAGATTAGGGAATCGATTTCTGGAATAGAGAAGGAGTTTGGGAAACAGGCGGTATATTATTTTCGAGAGAATGCGGAGTTGCTTGCACAAGGGCAATCTGTTAATAAGCAAGAACCGAGCGAGATTAGGCGTAAGAAGTTTTTGGGGATATTTTAGAATTTTGTTAAATGAAGGAGAATTCAAAAAACTAAACCCATTGAGATAACAAATCGTTATATAAATCAAGATGCACCAATGGATAAACTATTAGAAATCCAAAAGGCTTTAAATGAAGGAAATAAAATTAGACATGAATAAATGTCTAATCAAAGAACACAAAGCTTGCGTTTTTTCATTAGATATTTATTTTGACGATATTATATTGTAAAGAAGGGGTAGAATTGAGTTATTTAAAACGAGTTTCATTATTAGTGGGGATGGATTCAACAATTGTATTATTCTCAATATTTATTGGTTATTATATTCTAAATCCTTATTTTAACTTCTATAATTTACAAATGTTAT
Source organism: Metabacillus sp. GQ13 (assembly GCF_059758525.1). Lineage (NCBI taxonomy): Bacteria > Bacillati > Bacillota > Bacilli > Caryophanales > Bacillaceae > Metabacillus > Metabacillus sp. GQ13. The sequence continues at coordinate 181,512 of NZ_JCAXET010000010.1, read as the reverse complement.
TGATTAGTTCTTTGACTTTGCTTATAAGTCATCATATATTTGCTTTTATTTATCGGTTATATCATAAGGCTTGGGAATATGCGAGTGTTGGTGAACTAGTTACGATTGTTAAGGGAGTTACATTATCAATTCTTACAGCAGCTGTCGTTCAGTCAGTAATAAGTGGTAATGTATATGTACGAGTTTTGTTTATTACCTGGCTGCTTCACATGTGTCTAATTGGTGGAACAAGATTTTCTTGGAGAATCGTAAGGGATCGCTATGTAAAATCTAAAGTAGAAAAAAAGAATGCATTGATAGTTGGTGCAGGGTCAGCTGGAACAATGCTTGTTAGACAATTATTGAAAAGTAGTGGTAGTGAGCTGAATCCAGTTGCGTTCGTAGATGATGATCAATCAAAGCAAAAGCTTCAAATATATGGTGTGAATGTATTAGGGAAAACGGAAGACATTTTCAATATTGTTGAAAAGAAAGATATCGATAATATTATAATCGCGATACCATCTTTGAGCAAAAGTGAAATTCAACGAATTTATCAAGAATGTATTAAAACAAAGGCAAAGGCAAAAATTATGCCAAAGATTGAAGATATTGCGACAGGTAAAGTATCTGTTAATCAATTTCGTGATGTACAAGTTGAGGATTTATTAGGTCGTGATCCAGTAGAGTTAAATATTGAAAGTATTTCTAAGAAGCTTACTGGTAAAACAATTCTAGTAACTGGAGCTGGGGGATCGATCGGTTCTGAAATTTGTCGCCAAGTTTGTAAGTTTAAACCTAAGAAACTGTTGCTTTTAGGTCATGGTGAAAATTCAATATATTCTATTGATATGGAATTGAAAACCCAATATAAATCAGATTTTGAAATTATTCCAGTGATCGCTGATGTACAGGATCGCCATCGTATTTTTGATGTGATGGAAGAGCATAAACCTGATGTTGTCTATCATGCTGCTGCGCATAAGCATGTGCCTTTGATGGAATATAATCCTAAAGAGGCAGTGAAAAACAATGTGATAGGGACGAAGAATGTGGCTGAAGCATCCGATACGTTTGGCGTAGGGAACTTTGTACTTGTTTCCTCAGATAAAGCTGTCAACCCTACCAATGTTATGGGTTCTACTAAAAGGATTGCAGAAATGGTTATTCAAGAATTAGATAAACACAGTCAGACGAATTTTGTTGCGGTTCGTTTTGGTAATGTTCTTGGTAGTCGTGGCAGTGTTATCCCGTTATTTAAGAATCAAATTCAAGCTGGTGGACCGGTAACGGTAACACATCCTGATATGACAAGGTACTTTATGACAATTCCAGAGGCTTCCAGGCTTGTTATGCAGGCAGGTACGCTTGCACGTGGTGGAGAGATTTTTGTCTTGGATATGGGTGAGCCAGTAAAGATTGTTGATTTGGCGGAAAACCTTATACGTTTGTCGGGATATACAGTTGACGAAATTGGAATAGAGTTTGCTGGTATACGTCCTGGTGAGAAGATGTATGAAGAACTATTAGGAGAAAAAGAAGTTCATAGTAAGGCTGTATTCCCAAAGATTTTCATTGGTAAGTCAGTTGAAGTAGATTATACAAAAGTTGAAACTTTAATTGATAATTATCCTACTTATGATTCTAGCTATATAAGAGATTATGTTTTATCCCTAGCAAATAAAAAGGAAGAATTACTGATACAAAGTTCAAATTAAATATAAGAGAAATATAAGAGGTGAATGATATGCAGAAAGTAAGAAAAGCGATTATTCCTGCTGCCGGTTTAGGGACAAGGTTTTTACCGGCGACAAAGGCGATGCCAAAAGAAATGTTACCTATAGTTGATAAACCGACGATTCAATATATTGTTGAAGAAGCAGTTGAATCTGGTATTGAAGATATTATCATTGTGACTGGTAAAGGAAAAAGAGCGATCGAGGATCATTTTGATAACTCATTTGAACTAGAGCAAAGCTTATTAGAAAAAGGGAAGCTTGAGCTTTTAAATGAAGTTCAAAAATCTTCAAATGTTGATATACACTATATTCGTCAAAAAGAGCCTAAGGGATTGGGGCATGCAGTCTGGTGTGCAAGGAAATTTATAGGTAATGAACCATTTGCTGTTCTTCTAGGTGATGATATTGTTCAGGCTCAAAAGCCTTGCTTAAAACAGCTAATTGAAGAGTACGAAAGTACACTTTCTTCTATTATAGGTGTACAGAATGTTCCTGAGAATGAAACTCATCGCTATGGGATTATTGATCCTCTTTTAAATACAGGTAGAAGATATCAGGTGAATCGATTTGTTGAAAAACCTGAGCTAGGTACTGCTCCTTCTAATTTAGCCATAATGGGAAGATATATTTTGAACCCTGAGATATTTATGTTTTTGGAAAGACAAGAAACCGGTGCTGGTGGAGAGATACAGTTGACTGATGCAATTCAGAGATTGAATGAGATTCAGAGAGTGTTTGCTTATGATTTTGAGGGTACTCGGTATGATGTTGGGGAGAAGATTGGGTTTATAAAGACTACGATTGACTTTGCGCTTAAAGATGAAAAATTGAGAGAAGATTTGGTGAAATTTCTTTTTAATAGATTAGAGATAGAGCAAGTTCCGGAGAAGGGCTAGTACGGGAGGTTATATCACTTGGGTAATTTAGTTAAAAAACATAAGCGAGGAGGGTCTAAAATGATTGTTACCGAGATAAGAAATATACCTTTTTCGCCGCCAGATATTACTGAGGCTGAAATTGAAGAAGTGATAAAAGCAATGAAGTCAGGTTGGATTACAACTGGCCCTAGAACAAAAGAGTTTGAAAATAAAATAGCTGAATATGTTGGTACAAATAAAGCTGTTTGTTTAAACTCTGCTACAGCAGCTATGGAGCTTACCCTTCGGATTTTAGGGATAGGACCTGGTGATGAGGTAATTACTTCTGCTTATACTTACACAGCATCTGCTTCCGTTATTGATCATGTTGGAGCAAAAATTGTATTAGTTGATACGGCTCCAGGTTCGTTTGAAATGGATTATTCAAAACTTGCTGAAGCAATTACAGAGAAGACAAAAGCAATCATTCCAGTAGATATAGCCGGGAAGATGTGCGATTACGATGCCATTTATGAAATAGTAGAAAGTAAGAAGGATTTGTTTAAGGCTAGTAATGAATTTCAATGGTTATTTAATAGAGTAATTGTGATGACTGATGCTGCCCATGCTTTTGGTGCTAAGAGAAAAGGTATGAAATGTGGACAAGTTGCAGATTTTACCTGCTTTTCTTTCCATGCAGTAAAGAATTTGACAACTGCCGAAGGTGGTTCAGTTGTATGGAGAAATGACCTAGGATTAGATGATGAGTGGCTATATAAGCAGTTCATGCTATACAGTCTTCATGGTCAATCTAAAGACGCTCTTGCAAAAACACAAAAAGGTTCATGGGAATATGACATTGTCTATCCCGCTTATAAGTGCAATATGACCGATATTATGGCTGGCTTTGGTTTGATCCAACTTAATAGATATGAAGGGCTGTTGTCAAGACGTAAAGAGATTATTGATATGTATGATAAAGCTCTTTTGCCATTAGATATTCAAAGATTACAGCAGTATGGTGAGGATTTCGCTTCGTCAGGACATTTATACTTAGCGAGGATTCCGGGTATTGGGGAAACAGAAAGAAATGAAATTATTGTTAAGATGGCTGAGGTTGGAGTTGCATGTAACGTCCATTATAAGCCATTACCTATGTTTACTGCTTATAAAAATTTAGGATTTGATATAAAAAATTATCCAAATGCTTATGCGCAATATGTAAATGAAATTACACTTCCGCTTCATACTTTGTTGAGTGATGAGGATGTGGAGTATGTTGTTTCAAACTTAAAAGAATCCTTGAAAACCATTGGAGGGCACTATTAATGAATCGTAAGGTGTTAATTTTAGGTGTTGCTTCTGTACAAATGGATGCAATATTAGAATTTAAAAAATTAGGTTACGAAACCTTCGCTTGTGCCATGGCAAAAGATGGACCTGGTGCTGATGTAGTTGATCATTTTGAAGAGATAAATATTTTAGATGTTGAGTTATTAATTAAATATATTTACGAAAATGAAATTTCATCAGTATATTCAGTAGGGTCGGATTTGGCTATGCCTGTGGCATGTCAAATAAGTGAACGGTTAAATATGCCTCACTTTGTTACTGTAGAAACTGCTAAAATTTGTAATAATAAAGATTTAATGAGAACAACTTTAGGTAAGGACTTTAATGGTAACGTAAGATTTCAAGTAGTTAAAAGTTTAGAAGAACAAATTGAGTTAACATATCCATTTATTCTTAAACCTGCCGATTCCCAAGGACAAAGAGGGGTGAAGTTAGTTAATAACTTCGAGGAATACTTAGAAAGTTATAAAGATGCTAAAAGGTATTCACGGTCAGGACTAGTAATTTTAGAACAATATATTTCAGGGCCAGAATTATCCGTAAATGGTTACATTGTAAATGGAGAAGTTATGTTCTTGATTTCATCTGACCGAGAAACTTGGCCTGAATATACAGGATTAATTCATAAGCATGTTGTTCCAACAGTAAATCTTACAAAAGAAACAACAGCTGATTTAAAACATATAATTGAGTCAGCTTCTAAAAGGTTGGGAATTAATAATGGCCCCGTCTATGCACAAATAAAATTAGAACAAGGTAAGCCTTATATTATTGAAATTACACCTCGATTAGATGGATGCCATATGTGGAATCTTTTAAATTATTATACAGGAGTTAACTTGTTAAAACTTACCTTTGAACATTTACTGAATAATGACATTTCTGAATTAGAGAAGATGAATGCGGAATTTAGAGATGGATATGTATTGGAATTTATTTGTCAACAACCAAATGCCAATGCTGATTACTCAGCATACCAAAATGAAATAAAAAAGTCGCTATTTAACTTCAATTATTATAATGAAGGTGAAACTATTCGACCTGTTAATGGCAAATTAGATAAAATTGGATATTTTATCTATAAAATATAAGAGATATTCAAACTGATATAGTATTGTGAATGAATTAATCACTATTATAATGAGAATGTGGTGTTTGTATTGAAAATTGCTATTACTGGTGGTTCAGGATTTTTAGGTAAATATATTGTAGAGAGTATTAAAAATGAAAATAATACACCAATAATATTTTCAAAGAGAATAGTAAATAATGCTGAAAATGCATGTGAATATCGGCATACAGATTATTCATATGCAGACTTAATAGAAAAGCTAATCGACATAGATGCTGTAGTACACCTTGCGGCCAAGAGAGGTAGTCAAGGAAGAATATCTGAATTTCATGATAATGAGATTTTAACACAAAACCTGTATGATGCTTGTTTTAAACTAGATATTATAAATGTAGTATACGCTTCGACTATTTCAGTTTACTCTGATGAGAAGATGCTTCCCTGGACAGAAGAACAGCTTCCTGCACCAGAACTAATGTATGGTGTTAGTAAGTTGGCTAATGAATATATTGGTAATATATATTCAAGAAAAAAGGGGATGTATATTAAAAACTTGAGGTTTGCCCACTTATATGGATTCAATGAGAAAAATAATTATATGATTAATCGTTTTTTTAGACAGGCTTTTCATCGTGAACAACTTATATTAAATGCAAAAAGTGTAGCTAAAAGAGAATTTCTTTATGCAAAAGACGCAGCTAATGCTGTCGTACGTGCATTAAAACAAAATTCAATCTCAGGAACCTTTAATATTGGCAGTGGAGAGGCGTTAACTAACAGGGAAGTTGCGGAAACAATTAATAAAGTATTTTTGAATACTAATAACTTATTGTTAAAAGATTTGAGTGCGGACGAAGGAATTCACACTTCATTTATGGACAGTAATATGGCGGAAAGAATTTTTAATTTCTCACCTGACTATACCTTTTCGGAAGCGATATCTGAAATTTATACATTGATGCGGGGGTTAGATGATGTACCATTATGGTATTAAACGTATTTTTGATGTGGTAGCGTCCCTATTGGCATTGCCAATTCTATTGGTCATAATGATTCCAGTAGCAATATTAATAAAACTGGAAGATAAAGGCCCTGTTTTTTACAATGCTCCAAGACTAGGAAAAAATATGAAAGAATTTAAAATGTATAAATTTCGTTCCATGAAGGCAAGTGCACCAGATATTCGAAATGAAGATGGCAGTACTTTTAACTCTGAAAATGACTCTAGAGTTACAAAAATAGGTAAAATATTAAGAAAGATGAGTATTGACGAACTTCCTCAATTTCTTAATGTATTAAAAGGAGATATGAGTTTTGTTGGACCGAGACCTAGTCCATTAGGTAATAAAGATCTTTATCCAAAAGAGTATTTTAGAAAGTTTGATGCTAGACCGGGAATTACGGGTTATAATCAAGCGATGTTAAGGAATAAATCTACATTTGAGCAACGTGTCTCAAACGATTTGTTTTATGTAGCAAATATATCAATTGTTTTGGATATAAAAATAATATATATGACATTCGTCTCTGTAATAAAATCGAAAAATATAAATCGTTTTGATAATGAGAAGGAAAAGGTGGGACTCTAGTGAAAAATTGCTTGATACTTCTAACCAATTATTATCCTTTTCATAAAGGCGAAGAGTATTTAGAATCGGAAATTGAGCATTTAGCTGCTAATTTCCATCAAATCTTTGTGGTAGCAACTATGGTATCTTATGATATGAGGCAGACAAGGAAGGTTCCAGAAAATGTAACAGTCTTACCAGTTGGGATTAAGCATTCCATTTTCGGAAAGGCGAACATGGTTGTAAGACAATATAAAAAAATCTATAAAGACCCAGAAAAGAAGAAAATGATCAAAGAAGATTCAAAAGGAAGGTTTTTACCTAAAATTTATTGTTATTATTTTGAAAGTCGTGCTATGGATATATATGATCAGGTGAGGTATAAATTTGATAATTACGATTTTGATCAGTATGAGTCTATTACTATATATAGTTATTGGCTATACATTACAGCAAGAGTAACTTTAGAATTAAAGAATGACTATTTTAAAGATAGAAAACCGTACACAGTAACTAGAGCGCATAGATATGATTTATATGAATATGCTGCACCATTAAAATATTTACCTGAAAGAGATTACTTATTAAGTGGATTAAATGCTATTTATCCTTGTTCTCAGGACGGTGTTGATATTTTGAATAAGACGTATCCTGCATATAAGAACAAGATACATGTAAAGAGATTAGGAACTATATCTACTAACGTAGTAAGTCATACTAATAAAGATAAGTTATATATTGTAAGTTGTTCGGTTGTTCGTAAAGTGAAAAGACTCGACCTTTTAATTGATGCGTTGGTAGAGTTAGAAAAAAAGGCTATCCCATTCTTATGGACTCATATTGGTGGAGGCCCAGAATTTGAAAAAATTAAACAATTAGCTTCAAAAAAGTTAGCTATAAAAAACGTCCATTTTACGGGTTTTTTAAAAAATAAAGATGTATTAAATTGGTATAAGGAAAATCCGGCTACTGTTTTTGTAAATCTATCGTCATCTGAAGGAGTACCTGTAGCTATTATGGAAGCAATTTCTATGGGCCTTCCGGTTATCGCTACTGATGTTGGTGGTACAAGAGAAATTGTTGATAATAATAAAAATGGATTCCTGCTTGATAAGGAATGTACAATTATTGAAATTGTTGAGAGTCTTGTGAAGTATTATGATATGTATGAAAAAGATTATAATTTTATGCGTAACAATGCATTGGAAATCTGGAATGAAATTTGTAATGCTGAACAACTCTATTCTAGTTTTTCATATAAACTATCAATTAACGGTCAATAATTGATAGTTTTGATAATTTCACATTATATATTTTTTCAATTTATAAATAGGTTTAATTAATTATTATTCATTTATGAGAAGAAATGGAAAGGAATAATATATGTTAATCTCATTAATAATACCAGTATTTAATGCTGAAAGTCATCTCACTAAGTGTTTGGATAGTGTTAAAAATCAGACTTATAAAAATTTAGAGATACTATTAATTAATGATGGTTCAACAGATAAGAGTGCTGTAATCTGTGAAAAATATTCAAAGGGTGATGAAAGGTTTATTACTATTCACAAAGAAAATGGGGGAGTTTCATCTGCAAGAAATATTGGATTAAAAAATGCAAAAGGAAAATTTGTTGGCTTCATTGATCCAGATGATTGGCTTGAACATAATATGATAGAGCGGATGCATCAGTTAGTAGAGAGTAATAATGCAGATATGTCTATATGTGGATATTTCAGGGAAAAATATGGAGCAACTAATAATACTGCAATTAATTCAAAAATTATTAATCTAAATAAAATAGATGTATTGAATGGGATGATAGATAATAATAGCATTAAAGGATATCTGTGGAATAAACTATTTTCATTAGAAATAATAAAACAGAATACACATTTACTTTTTGAAGAACAAATACATTTCTGTGAGGATTTATTGTTTTGCTGCCAATATATATTAAGATGTAAAAAAATCATTTATGACCAAACTCCGTTGTACCACTACAGGATACATGAAAACAATATAAGTCAATCATATTATAGTGAAAAAAGAATTACAGCCTTAGTTGCAGTAAGTAGTATAATAAAATTACTTGATGGCTGTGATAGAATTTTAGTGAAAAAGTATATAAATTATTTTATACATTTAAATATTAGTTTATTAATGCATGGTATTTCAGAGCGTAAAATAGATTATCATACAAAGAAGAAGTTAAAGAAGAATTTATATAGTTTTAAGATTCAGGACTTATCAGTAAAATCCGTTAAATTATCTTGTATACTTGCAAGGTTAAATATTAGTTTATATTATACTATTTGGAAGTCACTTAAATAATGAGTTTATACAGAAGAAGGGGTTACTTAATGAAAAAAATTGGAGTATTAACAATAAATGATTACACTAATTATGGTAATAGATTACAAAACTATGCATCACAAGAAGTAATAAAATCAATGGGATTTGAAGTTGAAACTATTATAAATAATACTTATAGAGAATTAGATTCTAATAGAGGAATAAATAAAATAAAGAATTTTCAAATAAGTGAAATACCAAGCAAGATTGATAATAAAATAAAGTCCGTTTTGTATAGGAAGAAATTAGAAAAGAAAAGAAGAGCTATTTTTAAAGAATTTTCAAATCATTATATTTCTGAAACGAACTATTGTATAAATGAAAATAGTTATCCTGATGACTTAGGAACTAAATATGATTATTTTATAACTGGAAGTGATCAAGTTTGGAACCCGACCTTTAGACACTTTTCATCAATTGACTTTCTTACTTTTGCTCCTCATGAAAAGAGGATAGCATATGCACCAAGTTTTGGAGTATCTGTAATCCCTGAAGAATATTTGGATAATTATAAGATTTGGTTATCTGGTATGAATAGTATATCAGTAAGAGAAGATGCAGGAGCTAATATTATAGAAGAATTGATTAATAGAGATGCTGATGTGTTGGTGGATCCGACATTAATGATACCGAAAGAAAAGTGGATATCTATATCTAACGTACATTATAGTAAGCCTTCGATAAAATATTTATTAACCTACTTTTTAGGTGAAATTTCAAAGGAAAAACAGAAAATAATTAATTCAATAGCACAAAAGAATAACTTAGAAATAGTTAACTTGGCTCAAGTTAAAAATAAAAAAACTTATTTAGCTGGTCCAAGTGAGTTTATTGACTATATTAGTACTGCTAGTGTTATGTGTACGGACTCATTTCACGGTGCAGTGTTCTCAATACTGTTAGACACACCATTTATAGTATTCGATAGAAGTGATAATCATCATATATTATCTATGAATTCTAGAATTGATACATTATTATCTAAATTCCAACTAGAATCTAGATTAATTAAAAATATAAAAACTAATGATCAAATCTTTAATATAGATTATTCACATGTTTCTCCGATTCTTAAAGTTGAAAGAGAAAAGGCTTATTCATATTTAATGAATGCTTTGGGGGTAAGTAAAAAATAATCTTTTATAAGATATTATATTGGATTATTTGATTTTCGGAATTTTTTTGAACAGGCTTAAAAATTGGTATATGTTTTATATCTGTCACTATTGAGAACTAAGAGTGTAGTCAATAACTAATTGCCAATTAAAAAGTTACAAGGAGCATGATAATGAATACCTTAATAAGAACTGTATTACTAATTGGCTCACTATTAGTATTTTTGATAGGTCTAATATTTAAAGAGCCCAAGGTTCTTTTGTTTTCAACTCTAATTATTTTTACACACAATATAGTTTTCTCATTTGTGAATTTTTATAGTAGAATAATATTTTTCTGTTTTAACATAACATTTTTTATCTTTTTAATCGGCAGGATGGTTGTAACAGAGTTTTTTGGCTATAAGGATGGATTATTAGGTCTTTTTGGATTAGCCTTTGATAGCATTGAAATAGTAAATATTATTATTTCCTGCTTATATCTAAGCCTACTAGCAATATTCATTGGATATAAAACTATATTAAAAATTGATTTAAGTTTTTTGAAGAGAAAAAAAGAGATAGATATCGGTTATCGTAATTCACTTCGCACATTTAGTTTAATTATGTTTTATATCTGTATGCTATTTCGTTTACCATATTTATATGAAATGCAGCAAACAGCTGTTTCAGAAGGCTATTATGAAAGCTTTATGTCTTTTAAATCGTCTTTGCCTTCTTTTTTAGTAACTATTGGTAGTATGTATACTGTAGCATTTTTTGCTTATTTATCAACCTTTCCAGATAAAAGAAAAAGTATTTTCCCTATAGTTTTGTATTTAGGTGAAGGCCTTTTTTCTGCATTAGCAGGAAGAAGATCAGTTTTAATGTTAAGCTTATTAATTCTGTTCATTTATTTTTGTATTAGAAGTGTTCCTATGGAAAATGAAAAAGCTAAGATAGAAAAAAAATGGTTAGGTAAATCTGAATGGACCTTTGGGATATTAGGACTACCCTTAATTCTAAATTTGATGACAATTATAGGGAGTTTAAGATCTAATTTCAAAGGTGATATTAGATCACTAGACATTAAAAATTCTATATTAGAGTTTTTCTATTCTCAAGGAATTAGTGCGAATTTAATTGGATATTCTAAACTTTACGATAGTCAAATACCAGCCAAGCTATATTCCTTCGGTCCGATAATGGAGTTTTTTAACAATAAAATTATTAGACCTTTAAACGGTCTACCAGAATATTTTGGTCAAACGATGCATAGGGCCTTAAATGGTCACCTATTCGCACATACAATTTCTTTTATAATTATGCCTAGTGCCTATTTATTGGGTTATGGTTACGGTTCGTCATTTGTGGCTGAATTATATAATGACTTCTCTTTTGTAGGAGTATTTATTGGAAGTATTGTTTATGGTGTTATACTTCATGTGTTTTTCTATATTATTAAAAATTCTAATTATTTATTAGTCATTTTCACCTTAATAATGACGAGATCTATTTTATTTGCACCAAGAGGAGCAACTTTATCTTTTATTGTTTCAGCTTTTTCTATGGCAGACTTATTAGCAGTTGCTCTAGTATTAATTGGTTCAAAATTGTTAAATTCTATAGTTGCAAAACGAAGTTATATTACAAATACTTCTGAGTCCTTTATTAGATTAAATTAATAATTGTTTAGTAACCTAAAACTAGGTTTTTAATTATGAGTCAAATTCATTTTGAAAAAAGAGTATTATATTGAAATTTTGAGTTAATTTCGTTACAATAGCTCGCCTTACTAATAGTCGACAGAGACATTTTTTGAGTTAATTTAAATATTAAATGTCAGAATAATATCGAAGCTTATAACCGGATTTTTGAATTTACTTTCCTTCCTAATTAATTTACCTTTTTAATACACGGTACACATATAGCAGAAATTTCAGAATGCGAAATGGCAAAAAATTATTAAGGAAGTATTAAGTATCAAAAACTAAATTATGGTGTGGTATGGAAGACTAAGTAAAATCAGAACATAAAGGAAGTAGTTTAAGTTGAATCAACTGAAATTTGGAGCAATCTTATCGTACTTATCAATTTTCATTACGATTCTAATAGCTCTTTTATATACACCAATTATGATCCGACAGTTGGGACAATCAGAATATGGATTATATTCAATGATAGGTTCTATATCTGCATATCTTAGCATAATGGATATGGGGCTAGGAAATGCAATAGTAAGGTATACGGCTAGAAACAGAGCTATTGGAAATAGAGGAGCGGAGTCAAAGCTTAATGGAATGTTTTTAATATTATACTCCATCATTGGAATCTTGACTATTTTAGTTGGGGTGATTGTTTATAATACTGTAGATAGTGTTTTTGGTAATGGTTTAACTATTTCTGAAATAGAAAAGGCAAAAATAATGGTAGTAATATTAATTATTAATTTTGCCCTATCTTTTCCTTTAGCAATTTTTGGGTCCTTTATGCAAGCATATGAAAGATTTGTAATTGTAAAGTTTGTTTCAATAATTCGTTCTTTAACAGTACCTTTAATTACTATACCATTTTTGTTCTTAGGTTATGGTTCTATTACAATGGTTATAGTTTCTAGCTTAGTGAATATCTCTTGTTTATTGTTTAACGTTTATTACTGTTTTAAAAAGTTAAAAGTAAATTTCCAATTTGGAAAAATGGATAATAAATTACTGAAAGAAATAGTAGGATATACGTTTTTTATCTTTTTGGGAATTATTGTTGACCAAATTAATTGGAACACGGGACAAGTTATTTTAGGTGCTATTGTTGGAACAGCTTCAGTTGCCGTATTTGCAATTGCAATCCAATTTATTAGATTATACTTACAATTTTCTACTTCAATCAGTGGTTTGTTTTTACCAAGAGTATCTATGATGGTAGCTAAAAATGCAAGCTCTGAAGAATTGACAAATATGATGATTAAGTTCGGAAGAATTCAGTATATTATAATGGCTTATATCTTAAGCGGTTTTATTCTGTTTGGGCACCAATTCATCGGTATATGGGCGGGTATAAATTATACGGATGCTTATTATATGGTTTTAATAATTATGATACCTATAACAGTACCTTTAATACAAAATATCGGTTTATCTATCTTGCAAGCAAAAAATCTACAAGGTTTTAGATCTATAGTATTAATTTTAATAGGTGTTTTAAATATTTTTATTTCCATACCATTGACAAAGAGTTATGGTGGTATAGGTGTAGCTTTCGGTACAGGAATTTCATATATTATAGGTAATGTAGTTATAATGAATATTTACTATCATTGTAGAATTGGTATTAATATATTACTTTTCTGGAGAAACATATTACTAATGTCCGTACCAGTTGGTATATCGCTTTTAGTTGGATATGGAATAAATTTTATAATACCTCAGGATAGTCTATTATTCTTAAGTTATAAGATAGTATTATGTTCCATTGGTTATTTCCTATTAATGTGGTTTTATGGATTTAATAAATATGAAAAGGACTTATTTAAATCATTAACTAAAGCATTAAAGAATACTTTGGCGAAACGTAAATGATTACTTAATCTAGAAAAGGAAAATTGCTTAAAAAGTATTTTAACAATTGATAGAGAATTGAAAAAGTAAAGAGTAGGTGTAGGTTCTAATATGAATGACTTTGAAGAGTTTTATAATACTATAATTAAAAATGATTACACTTTTGGTAGTGGAGCATGTGCAGTAGTAAATAAAAAAATAAAAATGGAATTGAATGAATATGGAGAATATAAACCAAATTTTAATGAGTTAAAAGGATATGAAGACATTCTCCTACAAAAGATCTGCCCAAATTCAGATAAAAGTCCAAGTGAAGACGAAATAAGTAAAAACCTATATGGAAAAATTCCAGGAATTAAATATGACAATAGAATCGGTTTTTATAAAGATCTCTACGCTGGGCATGTTGTAGAAGGTGACTATCGTAAAAATGCTAGTTCTGGAGGATTTGGTACGTGGATCTTTAAGGAATTATTTGAAAGAAAGTTGATCGATGGAGTGATACATGTAAAGGAAAATAATGATAAGGAAGATTCATTACTTTTTAAATATGATATTTCTAGATCGGTCGAAGAAATACAAGCTGGTGCAAAAACAAAATATTATCCTGTGGAATTTTCACAAGTAATTAATAAAATAAAAGAGAGTCCTGGTAGATATGCCATAATAGGAATTCCTAGTTTTATAATGTCTATAAGGCTTTTAGCAGAACAGGACCCAATAATTAAAGATAGAATTAAATATACAATAGGTTTAATTTGTGGACATCAAAAAAGCACAAAATTTGCTGAGTGTTTAGCTTGGCAAGTGGGAATAGAACCAGGAAAATTAAAGTCAATTGATTTTAGGAAAAAGATACCAAGTGCTCCTGCGAATCATTATGGTGTAGAAATGATAGGTATTGTAAATGGCAAAGAGGTTAAAATTATCAAAAGCATGAGAGAGCTTCTAGGTCATAATTGGGGACAAGGATTCTTTAAGAGCAATGCTTCTGATTTCACTTCTGATGTTATGAATGAAACTGCTGATATTACACTTGGAGATGCTTGGTTACCTGAATATACTACGGATAGTAAAGGTAACAATGTAGTTCTTGTGCGTAACGAAGTAATAGCAAATATTCTTAAAGAAGGTATTAGAAGTAAAAAGGTGAAACTAGATAATATTAGTTTAGAAACTATGATAAAGTCACAAGCAAGTCACTTTCAACACACAAGAGAAGAGCTTGGTTATAGATTATACAAAAAAGATCAAATAGGGCAGTGGCGTCCCAAAAAAGCTATTCCTGCATCTAATGATTTTCCCTTTTTTAGAAAAAAGATTCAAGATTTGCGTATGGAAATTTCCAAACAAAGCCATTTAAGCTTTAAAAAGGCAGCAGAATTAGGAGATTTAAATTACTTCATTAATCATATGGAAAGTTATGTTAAAAAATACAATAGAATTTATTATATTAAATCTATTGTAGAACAGGGCCCTAAAAGTATTATAATGAAAATACCCAATAAAATAATGAAGAGTATTAAGAAGTCTAGAACGGATTAAAACATTACTAGAAAGCTAGGAGCCTGACCCTGTCTCTTTAAAAAGCACGAAAGTGCTTGAGCATCAGCTGTTCATATAAAAAAGGTTAATAATAAAGAAGAGGAGAGCCAGTCTTTTAGGATTCCCGTGATTGGGCCTCTTTTCCTGAATTTTATTCGATTGTTCGTAGTAAGGCCTAGAAAGGTACTGACTATCCTTATTGATGATTATATATAAACTGAAAGAAAGGTTGATGTATTTGCAAGGGTTGCAAGGAGAAAATTAATATAAAATATACCAATTGTTTAGGAACTAATAGGCAAATGATATATGAAGACCCAGAAGATATGTTCTTACAGATCCGTAAATCTTATAAAGAATAAAGATTATATAAACTATATGGATATTGCCTAATTGGAAATCATATTCAGGAAAGTCAGTCTATATCAATTAGCGAGTTCATCTTATGACTTGTTGGCTCTCACCCCTATCAATCTGATTTAAGAATCTCAATCATCAGAGGTGGAATTAATCCTAAACCAGGATAAGTGTCCTTAGCGCATCACGGGGTTCGAATGCTCAACACTTGAAACGGAAAGGTTACATCACTCGGACACAGTTGACCATCACGTATCCTGCGAACTTCATCATTACCGCTACAATAATCCCTGTGTTTCTGGGCTATACCACTCATTATTGTACCTGTTATCCCAAACAAATCCATGCATATCAGAATCGCGTATCCTAACCCGATTCAAGAATGGTTAGTTAGTTTATTTCCTACAGACATTTCTCTTAAAAATTATCGAAAAGGGCCGACAGCAGTTCAATTTCATCAAGTAAAACCTAACAGTTAGTAGTTCCTTCTTTTAGTCTTTGAATAATATATTCCTTGTAAGGATCCATTTACTTCCTTTCATATGGATCTTCATTTTAGCAGGTTGTCTTTCTTCTATTATATTTTCGTATGGTCTCAGGATGATAAACTCAGTATACTAAGAGATTGCATTAATAGTCCATCTTTCTGATATAATTCTCTATTCATAAAAAAATCACCAATCTTGATCATTAGTTCCTTCACCCAGTTTTATCTAGTGTCGAAACTAATTCTCCGTTATTTTAGGGAGAATTGGAACAGTTGTTATTGGGATTTAACACCGTTGATTACAACACATACCACTCGAAAATTGTTGAAATATTTATATAGCTAAAATAAATAGAGATGCAATCATTGAAGACTTGAACCTCTTTTTGAATTTTATCTGTAAAGTTATTTTTGTCAATAGTAATTTGAACCAGGTTTCACTTTAAAAGCGAACCTAACCTCAAACCTATAATCATGTTTTATAGTCAGTTTAACGGTAAAAGTTCAAGGGGAAATCTTATTTTTCTATAATCTCCTGAAATGTTTCAGAATCTTAATAGGGAAACTGTTTTCAAAAGATGCTTTGTGGTGAATTGTATTGAGGATATCTAAAAAGATTTGATCCTC
Source organism: Metabacillus sp. GQ13 (assembly GCF_059758525.1). Lineage (NCBI taxonomy): Bacteria > Bacillati > Bacillota > Bacilli > Caryophanales > Bacillaceae > Metabacillus > Metabacillus sp. GQ13. The sequence goes on along the minus strand of NZ_JCAXET010000010.1, from coordinate 164,925 downwards.
TAGTACATACAATTTTGAACATACTTGAAAGCGTACTTCATATCACATTTCAACAAATCCTTTCTTTGTTTTAGTTGGTTAAGATGCTGAAATTCCGAAAATCTGTGCCTAGTCTATGGTACAAGTCACCACACCAATTTTTCGAAGATTGATAGACTTTTAAATAAGGGTTAGGTTAGGTTAAGTTTAAGATAAGGTAGAATTGTAAGATATTAAGGGCAGATAGTTGTGAATCTATACTACGGGTAAACAAAATGATGTTCCTTCCATATTAGGAAAAATTATACTATTTTGGTATTATTGAAAAATAAATAGGATTAAGAGATAATTCATGACTCTAAAAATAATCAAATCTATCAATCCAAAAAACAACTCTGTTTTTTAAACAAAGATAACTGTTTATTAAATGTTAAATCCTAAATTTTTAAACTAAACTAAATAAGTACTTCACTATTAACCCTTTTTTGATAGATAGGGTTTCTTTTAGGTGGAATAAACAATTAAGGAAAGGTGGTTAGAGTTCATTATTATGTAAGCGCTACCATTATTTGTCACCTTGAATCAACTTCTCAGAGATGAATGTTCAATCTAAAATAATTGAGTAAAATAATTCGAGGAAGGTGAATACCATTGAAAAAATCATCACTTGCTAAAAAAGTTCTAACTTATGTATTAACGACAAGTATTCTTTTTACCGGGGCTCTCGGTGTATCTGCAGCTAATGGAAAGAATAACAATCAACTACATAAAGACAAGAACATGCAATTAGAATACCTTGATAGAGGATTGGTAGCAGCATCAACATCTGAAGGTGTATTTGTTAGCTGGAGACTATTAGCTAATGAAGTATCTGGTTCATCAGAAAAAGGATTAACAGGAGCAAACTTTAACGTCTATCGAGATGGCAAGAAAATTGCAACTGTTAAAGATAGTACAAACTATTTGGATGAAGCTGGGTCGGCTAATTCAAATTATTATGTAAGCGCTGTAATTGATGGAGAAGAGGTAGATCAAAGCTCTGCTGTTAAGCCTTGGGAGAATTCGTATTATGATTTACAGTTACAAAAACCTGCCGATGGTGTAACACCAGCTGGCGAGGATTATACATACTCTGCTAATGACATGAGTGTTGGCGATGTAGACGGTGATGGTCAATATGAGTTTTTTGTAAAATGGGATCCATCGAACTCGAAGGATGTATCACAAAAAGGATACACGGGAAATACTTATATTGATGCGTATACGTATGATGGAACACTTTTATACAGAATTGACTTAGGGGTAAATATTAGATCAGGTGCTCATTATACACAATTCTTAGTCTATGACTTTGATGGTGATGGGAAAGCGGAATTAATGTTTAAAACAGCACCAGGTACAAAGGTAGTCAAGCTAGATAAGGAAGGTAAAGTAACTTCTGAGGAATTCATTACAATGCCAGAGAAAGATATTGAGGCTGGGTATAGCAATAATGATGACTACCGCATGAGTAGTGAAGATTATTATAACCATGTGGTAGACATGTTTATCGGCTGGCATGAGCATGAAGAGGTCGTAAATGGGAATTGGCCAGCAACTCTTGAAGAAAGCTTTGGGATTGAAAAAGAGTATAACTATCCGCTTTCCAGAGAAGATGCCGAAAGTTTAGCAGACTATTTCATCGATGAATATGCTCCAGGCAGAAGTAGCCGTAATGATCTTAGAGATTTTGAAGGGTTTATTTTAAATGGCCCTGAATATTTAACAGTTTTTAATGGTGAAACGGGTAATGAAATGGAGACCATTCCTTATCAAACGGAGCGCCACGACGATGGTTTGATGTGGGGCGATTATGCGATGTCAAGGATCGAGCCTGGCAACCGTGTTGATCGATTCTTAGCAGGTGTTGCCTATCTTGATGGTGAAAAGCCATCTGCAGTCTTTGCTCGTGGATATTATACGAGAGCTACCCTTGTTACGTATGACTGGGATGGTAAACACTTAAAAGAGAGATGGACAGTTGATAGCGGCTGGACACCGATGACCAATCCATTTAATGATGGACCACATGGTACAAAAGGAACAAATGAGGAATTTGGATTGCTGACAACACAAGGAGCGCATTCATTAAGCACAGCCGATGTTGATGGCGATGGAAAGCAAGAAATTGTCTATGGATCTTCAACGATCGATGATGACGGGTCATTATTGTACAATTCACGCGATATCATGCCTGATGAAAGTGCAACACCAGGTACAGAAGCGGGACTTGGCCATGGTGATGCCCTGCATGTAGCCGATATTGATCCCGACAGACCAGGTCAGGAAATATATATGGTTCACGAAGGTGGGACATGGGCTCCATATGGCTATGCACTACGTGATGCTGCAACAGGAGAAGTGATTTATGGAGGATATACGGGGAAAGATACCGGCCGTGGAATGATTGGTGATGTTGATCCAAACAGTAGAGGCTTGGAAACATGGGCTGTCGGCTTATGGTCTGCCAATGGAGAAAAGCTATCAAATAATGCTCCTGGTACAAATATGAATATTAAATGGTCAGCAGATATGACAACTCAACTCGTTAATGGTTCACGGGAACAGACGCCAACAATTGATGATTGGAAAAATGGCACAGTACTTACGGCAACAGATACAGCTACAAACAATTATACAAAGGGTAACCCAAACTTAGTTGCTGATGTATTTGGTGACTGGAGAGAGGAATTGCTCGTACGAAAAACAGACAGTTCGGCTATTCGAATCTACCTTAGTGATGAAGTAACAGATCGCAAGCTTTATACATTAATGCATGATGCCCAATACAGAACAGGTATTGCTTGGCAAAATACAGGATACAACCAACCAGCATACCCAAGCTTCTATTTTGCATCTGATACAGATTTTACCAAAGTACCATCACCAGACTTCTACACGCCAGGTTTAGTAAATGTGTTAGAGAGTTTAATGGAGGAATACGTGGAAAGTGGTGAACTTAACGGTGCACTAGTTTCACAGTTAACCAACTCCTTAAAACAAGCTAAGCATCACTTGGCAAAGGGATCAGATAAGCAGGCAATTAAGTTTTTAGATAAATATTTATCCAAACTTAATCACAAAACAAAAAAAGCGAATATCTCATCTGAAGCAAAATTGAATCTATCCCATCATGCTCAATTGTTGATTGATACGTTAGAGTAGGAGAATAGTAGGGATTGAGAATAGATTCGCTCCTGTTATTGCCATAATGGGAGAGTTAGATGGATAGTTAAAAAGGACCGTTGCGAATAAAACGATCCTAAATGTAAAATCCAATTAGTAAGAATTTCTTTTTACTGACTTATAGCTTCTGCAACTGTGAAGGCAGCAATTTAATCGAGTGATTCAATGTGTCGAGCTTACTTTCAATCCTGTTTAGTAAATACAACGTGACGACGATAGGAAAGCCGACCTCACTAATCACTGATAACCATTGTTCCATCAGTTAACACCTCATTTAATTTAATAGTTTAGGTAGAAAGGGCTGACACTCGCTACAATGTCAGCCCTTTACTCAGGTTATGCTAGTTCAATGTCTGTTACATTTCTCTCAATGATTCTTGCGCCCTTTTTCGAGACGAATTCGCCGCCATTTGTGATAAAAGTATTGGCAGTGATGATTTCATCCATAGCCGTTGCTAGCGCCTGTGGATCAACTGGATCAATTGGAGAATCAACACTGATTTTGACTGTTTTCCCTTCCATATTTATGAATTGAAGCTCTAATGTTTTAGCCATCTTCTCTCCTCCTTTCTAAAGAGTTTTTGAAGGAAATCGCTGTTAGAATCAAAGCGATACGATCTCAGGTTCCCTTCATTTTGATGCTGCTTTATTCAGCAGTAATCTGACTAGAGTTGTTACGCTCTACTAACGCAAGAGTTTCCGTTTGTAAGCCGGCAATTGCTTGTGCAGCTTGTAGCAATTGATCAGCTGTCGCAGAAGTCTTGACGTTGTTGTAGTTTTTATTTTTGAAAATCGTTTTTCCATTCTCGTCCATTCCCATGTCAAACACGAGTCGTAGTTGAGAATCTAATAATACTTGTTGAGCCATGTTTCTCACCCCCTTTCACCTCTTATATAGAAAAAAGGGTGGAGGTGGGTAGCGTTACGTTTAAATATTTAAAAAAGATGTATTTAGCTATGTATTATAGGAATAGTATCCTTTAGACTTCGAGGTCAATGCCTTTAAGGTTGGTTGTGAGAACGCAAAAGATACCAACAGTAGTGAAGTTTACACATGATGAGGTAGAACTAACTAACGAAGAAATAGTGGCAGCCGATAGATTGGATACTGTTTCTGTTGGGAAATACAACAGATGTCCAAGCATTAATGAAAGAACAAAAACAAAATTAGACCAAGTCATTGTTGCTGGTCGAATATCCATCACGGTAGATCCAGATACCTTTGATGAATTTTCCGAATAGCACCATAGAAAGGAATTAATGCAAGTCAAAATGGATGAGTTATTGAGGAAGAAAAAATGATTGTAGAATATCGAAAGAAGAATCGCTCTGAATAGGGTGGTTTTTTGTATAAAAATATATACATTTTAATTCAACATTGGCAAATACTAACCAAAAAGTTTCTTTGGAGTGTTGTTGATGAGAAAGCCAATGGAAGAAGAACAGTTGGACTTTTATGACAAAATTAGATCATTAACGGAAGATGTAACACAATTAAGGGACGAATATTGGAACACATATTCAGATTTTAGTACATGGCAATTTTGGGTGATTCTTTTATTACTGTTTTTGGCACCATTAATTTTATTATATTTTACAATTGATAGGGAAAAAATTTTCCTTTTAGGTTTCTACGGTTTTAATATTCATGTTTGGTTTGGCTATATAGATTCTTGGGGAAATAAGCAAGGTTTATGGGGTTACCCTTACGAACTTATACCCTATATTCCAGGAAGTATATCTCTAGATTCTGCGTTAATTCCTGTTTTATTTATGTTAGTCTACCAGTGGACACTAAATAATAAGAAAAATTTCTATATTTACACTTTCGGGTTATCGTTAATTTTGTCATTCTTACTTAAACCATTATTAGCTATGCACAATCTATTTTTGTTGCATAAATGGGCAAATTATTTTTATTTGTTTATTGGGTATTGTATTATTTTTCTGTTCTCAAAACTTATTACGACTATATTTATAAAGATGCAAAGAAAGGTAGATTACTAAAAATCTGCATTTTTGTATAACATTATATGTATAAGTCTTTAAATGTACTTATAAATGCTGATTTGTGTCAATGCAAAGACTGTGGATATAAGTGCGGAATTAGGATCATCTCAATAGAGGCGGTCCTTTTTATTTGAACTGAGGTGGAATTCACTTTTCAAAACAATAGATTTACAACGTAATGCAACAGCATATTTAGAATTTGCATAAGGTATTGGTTACAAAAAACAAGCAATAGTATTTTAGCAAGAATCTTTCAACAGGTCTTTCTATTTTGGACACGTAACCTAGTACGCCTAGAACATAACCTTCTGCATGAATAAAAGACAAGTACCAACCAAAAAGATAAAAGACTTAGAAACAGTAGGGAAACCACTGATTATGTTTAATCGTATCTACCGGCTCGTTATTGGCGAAAGTGTTAATTAATTATGAATTGAATTAGTAAAGGCCAATTTCCACTTGAAAAGCTACATCAATTAAATTTTTTTCATTTTAGACGCTACTCTCCTAATATAAAAACCCTATATAACAAGTGAAGGGGAAAAACTCGATATTTCCCATCTTAACTTTATACATATAGAGGGAGAGATAAACATGGAAAAACTAAATTACGAGACAATCCAAAAGTACCAATCGTTTCATACAATAGATGAAATGGATCAATCTGTACGAGGATTTTTGTACAAGCATAAAGCTGAATTATCAGAAGCGACACTTGCTGTTCTTCAAATGATCTGGAGGCATTCTGTGAAGGTTGTTGGTGTTTCTTTTGCAAAATATGAGTACATAGCAGAGCAAGTGAAAGTGAGCCGACGCACAGTCATTCGTGCTGTCAAGGTATTGGTGGAAAATGGGATCATTACGAAGGTTCCAACCGCTCGAATGAACGGAAAACAAGGTGTCAATCTCCTGGTCATTCAAGCATATGAGTCTATTGACTCTTTGTTAAATCATAATGAGTCACCCCAAGATGTCATTCCACCTGTCACACCTAATAAAACAGAGAATAAGCAAAGCTCACTCTGTGAGAATAAAACAAAACCTACTAACGTAAAGGAGGCCACTACGGAGCCGTCACTCGATGAATTAGATGCAAGCTATCTTCCAGAATCGATTCCTGATGCATTCGTTGAAGCAACAAAGCCTTACTTTAACGCAATGAACATTTATAAACTCTGGAACCGTGTCTTAATTGCTTATCAAAAAATGAACCTGCAGCGAACGTTAGATTACTTCTTAGCTGATATCATCCGTTCCTTTAAACAAACGGTGTTTGCTAAAAAACGTGGTAAAATTCGTTCCACCTTCGAAGGATACTTTTATAGCATCGTGTACAGTAACCTACTTGTAGAACGTCGGAGGGAAAATAGGCATAAGTTGTATGACTTTATAAGGGGGGAGTAAGTTCCAGTCATTCATAGTGATACAGCTTACTCGGTTGACTAGTCGAAGGTGCTTCTAGACACACTACTATTCTACTAACAAAGAAGAATCACCCGAAATTTGTCTAATGAAATTGATAGAAAAGACTATAGGGACAACCTATAATGAATGGGTGTGTATTTTACAGTGAATTCCAATTAACAAATGTGAAACAAAACCGTTCTTTAAAATACACATGCAGCCAACAAGAGCTGAACAATTTTATAGAGTTGAATAGTAAGGATAGCCAAACTTTTTTATACCAATCAAACTAGTAAACTGGGGGCTATTTTCATGAAAAAGCTGATGTACTTTTTAGTCCTATTACTTTGTCTAGGATCAATTATTGCTGGAAATATCCACTGGAAAAACAAGCTTTCAGCACAAGGAACTATTCGAACAAATAATCTCGAAACAACTGAACAAGTGATCGAAACCGAGGAAAGTAAGCCCGAAGTAGTAGTATCAGCAGACTTAGACGTAGAGCCAACTAAGCAAGAAAATGACAAGGAACTCATGACTGCTATTCAACACCTGCCAAAAGATATTCAAAAGAAGCTTTTAACCGCATCTAGCACTAGAAAGCCGTTACACTTTATCATCTACGGTTCAGCTAGTACATCTGAAGCGGATCAGGCATGGCCGAAGCTTCTTGCAAAACAATTAGCCGAAACCTATGGTAATGATGTTATAAAAGTAACGATCATTTCAGAGGATGACCAAACCACTATTGATATCATTCGTTCTAAATCCTTTGAGGAAGTCGCAAAGCTAAAGCCTGACATTGTGCTGTTTGAACCTTTCACACTCAATGATAACACCGCTAAAATATCGATGAAAAATCGTTTTGATAGTATTGATAAAATGATCAATTCGTGGAAGAACTCAAACAAAGATGTATCGATTCTCCTGCAACCTCCAAACCCAATTTATAAGGCAACCTATTATCCAGATCAGGTAAATCAAGTGAAAGAGTATGCAACAGAAAACAAGATCACGTTCGTAGACCATTGGGAAAATTGGCCTGATTTAACAGATGGAAAGATGACGGAACTTTTAACAGAGGAAAGTAGACCTAATGATCAAGGGAATAAGGTGTGGGCGGAGTATTTGATTCATTATTTTATTAATAAATAGTCTAGATAATGTTTGAAAATAAGCCTGAGACAATTTTCTTAGGCTTATTTTTATGGGAAAAGCATACATTCAAAATCATCAATAAGGCCTAAGCTTAAAAGGATGAAAAAGTAAAAAATGAGCAAATAGTCATGTGAAAATATAGAGATTTATGAGAAAAGGTTTATGTAAAAATTGGAAGTTACTTTGTATAATAGTAGCTGAGATGTAAATGAAGAGATAATTTTTGACAGGCTAGCGCAACATCCACGGACTACTTTAGAAGTATGAGCGAATAAAAGGCTAAAACGCATGAATAGGAGTTTTTTAATGGATGTAAAATATATCCCTGGAGACTGGGAAAAGATGAAAGACGGAATTGGTGATCTTATTGGTTTAGGTCGCTACGGAAAAGGAATGATCGATGAACTAAAGGAACTCAGTGATCTTTTAGAGGACGTAGAAGATGACATTGCCAAGTATGATAGTGATGGCGTCATTTCCTTTCACCATACAAGTCAAAAGAATAAATACCAAGAACTATTTGAAGATTTCAAAGTACTCCATTCCTTTGCTGGAAAAGTTGGTGATATTGTCGACCGCACGATTGATCAACCATTCTATGAAGATATGGATGCCTTTGTGGCAGAAATACGGGATCTATCAATTTCAAACTATACGACAAAGAACCGGATTGGTGTAACAGAAGTCCAAATTAATTATTCCAGATATGGCCCACAAGAAACATTAGAAGTTCCCAAAACAGAAGTGAATTTAGATGATTTATTCAGTAGCGATAATCGCTATGCGGACCAAATGAAACTAGAATATGAAGCCTGGAAAGAAACCAATCCTGACCAGGACTTTTCACAAAAGGAATACCAACAGGGAATCGTCAATATGCGCGCATTTGAATATGAATCGATTCGAAACCAACAAGAAAACAAAGAATTCTGGGTACAAATTGGTGCATTGGCCGTAGTCGTGGCAGTCACACTGGTTTGCCCCCCAGCTGGCCTTGCCTTAGGAGTAGCCTACGGATCCTTGGAATTGAGTTCAGCCGTATCCGGAAAAGATTGGATATCTGATAGAGAACTAGATACACAGGAACGTTGGGTACGCGGTCTATTAAGCCCAATCGATATCATCCCTGGCGTCGGCGCTCTAGCGAAATTTAGTCGCACCGCCCACCTTGCTCATCTAGGTGGAAATATGGGACAATTAGGATTGAAGACAGGCTTAAAAGAAAGCCTTCAACAAAGCACCACAAAAATAGATACCATGGTAAAAACCGCAGCAAATCAATCCGTTACCCGCTTAAGAAGTGCAGCATCCACAATAAAAGATGCACCAAGAGTGGTTAAAGATAAACTAGTGAATGATACGTTAGAAGCGGCTAGGTTAGTAGATACCGGATTCACAAAAGTGAGAAATATTAATATTAATATTTCTGATGGACTAGTGCCCGCAAATGGTGCTGGAGACGTACGGATCCTTGCGGAGAATAAGCATACGGCTGAGAATATAGTTAATGATATTGTGAGTAAGATGGAAGGGCTTAGTCTTAGTGGTTCGAATAATGCAATAGGTAAAGTAATTGTTGGAAAAGTAGATTTAGAAAACTTACGTAAAAAGTGGAATGTACCTGAAACGCATACTATTGCAGTAGGAAAAACAGATGTAAAAGGACTTGAAGACTTGAGCTTTGTAGGTGGCTCTCCTAAAGTTAGAAAAGAAGCAGGTTTACCAAGTTTGGATGAATTGTTTCCTAGTCGTGAAATTAAAGCGCCTTATAACAGATCTATAAGAGGTCATGCACAGTTCATGGATCATGCAGAAGAAGGTATCATAGCTGAATTTGAAAGTGCTGTTAAAAAAACAGATCTAAAACCAGAAGATATTAATGGAACACTATATATTCATCAATCAAATCCTAATGGAATTTGTAATAAATGTACAAAAGGTTTGTTTGATCCTGTTCCAGATGATGAAAGAGGAATATTTAAGCAATTAACTGACACTTATCCAAATTTGAGAATTAAGGTTTCGTCTCAAATTGATCCAAGTATTCCAGCTCCAAGAGATACATTGTCTTTTGAGGTGAAAAATGGTAAACCGGAAAATGTGATTAAAATAAGAAAAAATAAGTAAGGGGTTAATCAGTGATGGATTTTATTAATAATCTAAATGAAGAGGCTAGGGTTGCTATAGGATTGGTAATAGCCGAAAAAATGTTTAGTTTAATTGGTATGGATGAACATGGGTTTAAAACTGGTAGAAATGCACTAGATGAATGTTGGAAATGGCTTGAAGGTGAAAATATTGATGCAGATGATTTATGTAATTACATAGATAGCGAAGATTATATAGATGTAGCTGAGTTTGCAAATAAAGAAAAGGAGATACAAAAACAATATGCTTGGTATTCAGTTTTAGATGCTGTTTCATATACAACTTATCAAGCGTATAAAAAGGAAAAGAGGAAAATCGTTCCTCAAGTAATAGAAGTGATTGATGAGGAAACTTTAATAATATTAGGTGAAAACGCGGTTGAGTCTGGCCTTTTTAACATTGAAAGTATTAGTAATGTGAAAAGATTCCTATTGGAAAACTACTCATTAGGCGTAATTATGGGGCCAAATAATTACATTAAAAGGGACAGTTTGGAGAAAATTGATAACGATATTTCATAAATTTGTGATTTAGATTATTTGGCTTTTTCTATAATGCTCTACATGCTTAGCTGAACAATGGTTTATTCGCAGGGCTCTAATATTACTTTAGGACATTACAAAGCTTTCTTGCCTTTCGGGAATTACCCTTAGTCATAGAAGCAGTAAAAAAATTAACAAAAAAACCAGATTTATATATCTTTGATGGAAATGGGTATTTACATTATCGTCGCATGGGAATAGCCACACATGCATCCTTTTACTTAAATAAACCGACGATTGGAGTAGCAAAAAGCTATCTTAAAATTAAAGGGATCGATTTTATTATGCCAGAAAACCTTGAAGGTGCTTACACCGATATTATAATAGATAATGATGTTTATGGTAGAACTTTGAGAACGACCCAAAATGTTAAACCCATTTTTGTTTCTTGTGGAAACTGGATTGATATAGATACAAGTATTGAAATTGTTATGAATTGTATCAATAATGAAAGTCGGCTACCCATTCCTGTTAGATTAGCAGACATAGAAACACATAAAATGAGGAAACAATTGTCACGAGGATGAATAGAGAATTAAGTCACCGACTGATTTAACTCTTTTCGGGGTTTTAACCAATTTAAATATTTATTTTATAGTTTGATAAGTAAAGCACTTGATTGTCGATAGGCAACGGGTGCTTTTGCCTTTTTTCAGTGAACTAGCTTTGGTGTTGTAATTTAATTAGCCGTGGTAGAGAAGGTAATACGATACTAGTTAACAATTTAAAAAGCGTTACATTAAATTCTATCCGTTACCCGACTAAGAAGTGTAGTATCCACAATAAAAGATGCCCCAAGAGTGATTAAAAATAAACTAGTCAAGTATACGTTGGAAGCAGCTAGATTAGTAGATTTAGGTGTAAATAAATTATAGGGATATGGTATTAGATGAATAATATAGAGTGGAGATCATGGGATGAACCAGTGACTAAGGAAGAAGTAGAGAATGTTGGAGGAAAATTAGGGGTGAAGTTTCCCTTAGATTACATAGAAGTTGCAATGAATTATAATGGTGCACATGTAAGTCCTGAGCTATTTCAAGTTAAAGGAAAAGAAAGGGTATTCGGAACATTACTGACATATGATAATCAAGATGATGAGCATATACTTGAAGTCTTCAACAACTATAAGGATACACTTCCAAAAAGGATAGTTCCTTTTGCCTTTGACCCATCTGGAAACCTAATATGTTTTGACTATAAAATTCATGAAGATAATCCAATTGTAGTTTTTTGGGAGCATGAGAATGCAGGAGAAAAGGAAATGTTAATGCGAGAAGAGGGGTTAACAGAAGATGAAGTTGAAGACCGTGCTAGAGAAAATGTATATGATATTGCAGAAACATTTACGAGATTTCTATATAAGTTACATTACTAACAATTCTAGAAATAAGGATTAGAATCAAGAATTCATGACGGTTGCACTATTGGATTAATAATGGATTACTTAATATAGCTAATTTTAAAGCACTTGATTGTCTTTTAGGCAACAGGTGTTGTTTTCTTTATGAGATATTTATAATTTGGACGACATGAATAATCCTTTACTGAAATTCATTACTCATGAATGTTGTACCATCATGGAGTATCGTTTTAATACTTTGAGGAACTGAACAAGAACGAGAAAGGCGCGAAATGTCAAAGCTAATGGGTTGTTATCCTTCATATTAAAGAATGGTAGAATAATGGATTAAGAGGTGGCTTATGGAGAAAAAAGTAATATATACATTAGATGACGATGTAAAAGTTGCCTTTGTTTTAGCTATAGGTGAAGAAGTCTTTAATGTAATAGAAAAAAGTGATGAGAGATATGTAGATGGAAGAGATGCTTTGGATAAGTGTTGGGTTTGGGTTGAGAATAAAGATGTATCGGGTGATGAGTTATATGAATTGATAGATAATATAGAGTGTAGAGGGATATCTGAGTTTGCCGAAGAAGAAGACGACTTGAATATTGCAAGATTATGGTCTCTACTCGTTGATATAGTCTCTTATACGGCATGGAAAGCTTATATAAAGGAGAAAACAAAGTATTTACCACAAGCTTTAGAAGTAATTGAAGATGAAAGCTTAGAAATATTAGTAGAAAGTGCAATCGAGACAACCTTTATATCTATTGAACAAATACAGCAAATGAAACAAAACTTATTATATAAACTTCAGGTGAATAATACTAAGATTATGAAAAATGATTTTATGGATAAAATTTCAAACGACTAGAGTTATAGCAATTTCCTTTAGGTGACAGGAAGCAACTGAATATGTAGATCCAGCACGTCCAAAGAAAGTTATAGTTAATTACTTTATTGATGGTAAACCAGGATCTAAAGTTCTTATAAACTAGGGAGAGAAAAATTAGTATGAATGGATTTGAGGATAGGTTTAGTGAATTGCAATCAGATATGATTTCTATTTGTTTAGAATATGTTGAAGATAGAGCCGAAAAAGTGTATGTTTATGCTTCATGCGAAGAAAAAATTATATCGAGCAGATTTTTTTATTTGATTAATAATAAATACTTGGAATGTCATAAAGTGAATGACGCGTTGGAGAATGGGGAAGAAAGTTATGATGTGTCTCCTGAACGAATGCTTGCGGTAATGCGCATAATTAATGAAAATATAGAAGAAATAAAAGCGTTATGTCATGGATATGAAAGAGAAATGCCAACAGAAATGAAATTAATTTATGATGTGAAGAGCGGGAAATTTCAAGCTGAATATAAGTATGATTTAGTATATACTAACCATGAAACTAAAACGGCTGGTCAAATTGCTGATGAGTGGTTTGAGGAGATAAATAGTAAAAACCTTTAATAGTTGATATTTGCCATTAATTTATAGTCACAAAAAGGCTATTGAGGTGATTAATAGATGATTTATTTTAATGAAAAGTACTTGATTGTCAAAAAGGACAACAAGTACTTATTTTGCATGTAAGACTATTGGTTGAACGAAGTAAAGAATACATGCGTGAAAAAGAGAACTCATGGATTGACAGAAGATATGAGGAAAAAAATTAGGAGTGAATGAATTGGGTAAAGTATTTGAGGATTACTTTAGTGAATTGCAGGCAGATATGGTTTCGATATGTTTAGAGTATGTTTTTGATAGAGCTAATAAAATATATATATATTGTTCTTATGAAGAAGGTCTTGTTTCAAATGACTTTTTTTATAATATCAATGGTAAGATTGTAGAGAGACATAAACTCAATGATGCATTAGTTAATGAAGAGAATGATGCCGATTTTTCTTATGATATATCAGTGGATCGTCAAAAAGCAGTTGTTAAAATAATTAATGGTGATATTAAGGAAATGATTAAATTATGTAAAGAATATGATCGTGAAATGCCAACAGAAATTAAGATGGTTTATGACGTGAAAACAAATAAACTAACGGCCGATTATAAATATGAACTTGTACATACTAATGATTCTAATAAAACTGCAAATTCTGTTGCTAGGTTATGGTTTGAACAAGTTGAGAAGGAAAATAATTAATTTAATGATAAAATGACTAAACTAATTACTAATGATCCTTGATTGAGTGTTCGTTACTCGGTCAAGGTTTTCCTTTTACATAAAAAATCAATTCCTGCGCTTTAAAGAAAGGTTAGCTTACCAATGGTGGGATTACACCAGATGTTGGCTCACCTTTTTAACCTACAGAGGATTTGGCAGCTGATAGGTTTGGAGGATCATAGATTAGCATTCCAATTTTTTATAAAGCATAGTATGGAAGGGATGAATTCTCAACCACACTTTGCTTTTTTGTACTCTTATTGATTACGGCCATAAGAATGTACCACTTCTGTCATAATTTTACCAGCTATCGCGACTAGACTTACCACTATCGCCAATGCATTTACCAATGGGTAACGTCAGGAACGCCGTATTTACAACGTTATAGATTTTGGAAGATAAAAAAGCCTATTCCGTCCGTATTTTAGAGAGGAATTAGGCTTTTGATCTTCCACAATTGCGCCCGATTTCTTAATAAGCGTCTATTATTCTTCAAAAAAACTATTGAACTTATTTAAGCGAAAGCCACTGTTACTTCAAGATATATATGATTAAGATGGAAGGGCTTAGTCTTAGGGATAAGGGTGGAGCTACTAAGGGTACGGGTAAAAGTCGAATAGAATTTTTGCGTGATAAATATGGGAAATTTACTGCTGAAGAATTGAACTATAGGATTAATTTGCGTGGTGAAACACTTAATGAATTGCAACAGTTAAAGGCTACAGGGATAAGTAAGAAAAAAATTGGTCCAGCTTTTGCTGGAGTATATGATAAAGTAACTGGTAAAATTTATTATTCGATAAATGATTTTGAAGGAATATTGCCTGATTTCCATCCTATAATACAGTCAAGATATGATTCTATGCCAAAAGAGGTTATAGATTCTTATGAGTTTACGAAAGGTGCGGGTTCACACGCTGAAGTAATTGCATTAAATGAGGCATTAAAGGCTAATCCTAATGCTAGTCTAGATAACTTTGTTTAATGTAATACGTACTGGTTAAAATAGGACGAAACCAGCTGGAATGATGTTTCCGAGGTGTCCACATTGTGCATATCTAACAGATGGATTTAAAATAATCACGGAGGTTTCAAAAAATGTTAAATGATATATTAACGAAAGAGTATATAATACAAAATGGAGTGGAGTTTGAAGAATTTTTAGAATATGGTGGACCTTATGATTTAGGAATAGTAGAGTATACTGAAGATGGCAAAGAAAAACTATTTACTGGATTAGCTTACGACTTATATGAAAATGGAAATATAGAAAGTTACTTTTTGGTAGAAGAAGGTGTAAAACAAGGTGCAAATGTTTCTTTTTATCCAAATGGTAATATAAAAAGATTAGGAAAAATGGAAAAAGGTGCTGCAGAAGGATACCAAGTTGAATATTATGATAATCGAATTAAAAAATATGAATCTGAATGTATTGCTGGTCGTGAAATAACTTTTATAAAATTTGATGAAAATGGGAATATAATAGAACAAAAAAAGGAACCTACCGAATCGGATTTATTATATGCTAAAAGGTTTAAGTAGTAATCCAACAAAAGTTCATGATGTAAATCATCTAGGTGGTAATAAATTATGGAGAGATGGTATTAGATGAGTACAATAGAATGGCAATTTGCTGATGAACCAGTTAGTGAAGATTATGTGGGGAAAGTTGGGGATGACTTAGGTTTTAAATTTCCAAAAGACTATATAAGTTGTGTTGCTATAAATAATGGCGCAAATGTAGAACCTGAACTATTTAATGTGGAAAATAGAGAAAGAGTATTTGGTACACTATTATCATATGATAAAGGTAATGATGAATTTATTATAGATGTTTATAATAGTTACAGTAAAACATTACCGAATGGAGTAGTTCCATTTGCATTTGACCCCACAGGGAACTTAATATGTTTTGATTATAAAGAAAATGGAGAAAATCCAATTGTAGTTTTTTGGGAACATGAAAATGCTTGGGAAATAGACATGTTAATACAAGAAGAGGGTTTAACAGTAGAGCAGGCTGAAGAACGTGCAAGAGAAAATGTATTTTACGTAGCAGCAACATTTACGGAATTTCTAGACAAGTTACATGACTAAGAATTTAAGAAAATAAACATTAATATCAAGAGCTTATGAAGGTTGTACAATCATGGAGTTGGATAACAATATCTTGTTATGTAATAAGTGCGATATGGAGAGATGACAAATTAAACTTAAGAAGTATGTTACAGGGAACAAGCCAAAAACTTATGAAATTAAATAGGTTTAAAGATAGAAATAGGAATGAATTAATTTATATAGCTAACGATAGAGCACTTGATTGTCTTTTAGGCAACAGGTGTTTTTTGTCCCTTTGTGAGAAATTTAAAACAAAAATTGGCGTGACACAATGAAGCAATCCCACAAAATGAGACAAAGAAAAAACACTTCCTGATTTGTTTTTATAGAATACGATTCTAGTGGAGGTGTTTTTCTTGTGGGCATAAGGATCTAACCAAGAATCACAAAAAGCAACAAATTCATAATTTGTGGAGCATCCTTTTTGGGTGCTTTTTATTTTTCATGAATGAAGGTATTTTATAGAAGATAGATCTCTTATTAGCAAAAATCACGAATCTGAATATGATAACAAAAAGGGGCTGAGAACACTTATGCATGGAATTCTAATTTATTTGATGATGGGTTTGTTGTATTCAGTGTATAAAGTCAATGAGGTAAAGCGGCGTGAAATAATCCCAATTTGCCTATTTTGGCCAGTTTATTTGTTGTTAAATTACATCAGGTTGGTCGATAAAGTCAAACAACAAAATAGTAGAAGTTAAGTCCTCATTGAGGGGTTATTAAATACAGTATCCAAAAGACTTGAGTTTCTAAGCTATGATGGAATAACCTCTTATTATTTTTAAAAGAGGATATCCCTGAAAATACTGGGATTTTAAAAGTAGCCAAAAGCCTACTTGATAATGGTATTGCCTATTTGAAGTAGCAAAACATACACCTTATCATGCAGGTGAATTAGAGATACTACTTAAAAGATCTCATTTAATACAATAATCTTCCACCAGTAAACTAGTGGCTTTTTTTACATCATTGTCACTTTTTACGGATAAAAGTACAGCAATTAAAGCAGTTCAGGAGAATTTGCGAAACAATGCAGATGATATAGTACAATGGTTGAATGAATCAGATACAGGAGGAAAGAGCGTAGCTGAAAATATAAAATCCATTAAAATTATTGACAATTGTAAGAATCTCCTTAGAAGCATTTCAATTGTTGGAAGGGCTCCTTGTTGGTGTTTTCTGTATGAGTGCTCTTTATTATCGTTTTTCTTAAAAATAATTCAGTTAAGCTTATCATAATTGATAGTATTATAAATAGAACGAACGATATTAAGAATGAGAAATTATAAACAGTTTATAACATTTTACTATTTATTAAACTGCTTGTCTATTCACTTTTATCTACCTTTTTCTTCCTGGTTATTTGGATTTAAGTTTAAAACTATTCTAGAATTAGGTGGGTCAGCAGAGGTAAATAGGTTAAATGAGGAAGGTCCTACTAATGAAAAATCTTTTAAACATAATCATTAGTAGGGTTTTTTTCAGCTCATTGCATGAAAACTAAAAATAAATAGGCTCTTAATTACCAGTAAAACCTATAACCCAAGCAACGCCCAATTAAACAACGAACCAGGATCTGTTTTTCTCCTGGGCGCATATTCATCGTGACCCACTATATGCACTCTATCCTTAACTATAGAAGAGTTACGCTCTAAAATATCATTTAGCAAGCTTACAAGTGATGTATATTGTGCATCAGTGTAGCCAATATCGTTTGGGCTAATCGATTTATAAACAGAATCATCCAACATCAAACTCATTTCTTCCTCTGTTCCAATTGCCATAAGCTCGATGCCTATTGAATAAGCATTCAATCTATCCTTATATTGCGGGTAGCTTGCGAGATTGCCTTTCCCTGCATGATAGGCCACTCTGTTTTCAGATACTAACTGATGAATTTCCCCATTACGTCCAATTAAATAATGGGCTGATACACCGTAATCAATAAATAACTGACGGATGTCCTGTACTTGATATGGATTCTTGGGATTATTGGCAGCATTGCTAGTAAAATGAGTGACTACATGAGTAATTGATGTTGTCCGCTGTTCTGAATTATTAGTAGGTAGAAGCGCCATACTTAACGGAATACCGGCTTTTACTATTGGACTAGTTGACTTTTCAGCCGTTGGAAGTTTTTCTGATGGTTTTTCCGTTTTTTGGATTGGTTGCGTTTTTACAGGTTCAGCATTTGCAGTCGTTGTTGTCTGCTCTTTAACAATTTTTACTGTAGTTGAGTTTTCGAAGGTTTCCTCTTGTTCATCTTCCTGTTCTACGTTAGGTTCTTTCTTTACTATTTTGGTAGTAGACTTTTCTTCATTATCTGTTCCATCTTGTTTTGGATCTATGATGATTTCTGTCGAGGTGTTTTCTATGTTTTGTTCGGCAGTTTCTTCCCCTACTGGAAATTTAGTTTGTTCGATAACAGTAGTTGAAGCATCATCCTTTTTAAGGACAACATTTTCCGTCGTTCCACATGCCGATAAAGGCAAGATCAATAGTAAAGTTAGTATAGGCAATTGATGTTTTAGAAAATCCATTTTAATCCCCTTTAAAAATAGTTATAAAGTAGTACTTGTAAAGCGTTACTATTTTATCATTTTTTGAAAAGGATTAGAAGGATAGCTGAGTCATTTGGTGGTGTTAATGATAAATTACGCTATTTTCCGCGTGGGAATTACGCCGAATTGTAGGGTGAGGGTGTTGGATGAGTGTTAGTCATACGGAGCTGCAGTTATAATAAAAAGCGATGAGAAATAGATAGGTGATTTATCTATTTCTCATCGCTTTTTATTTTATGTGTATTTAGAAGTACCGTTAGAAACGATCTATTTCTTGTTCATTACGATAAATTGAAAGGAAGGATAGGGATATGCCTCAGAATATAGCTGTTTAAGAGCCTTTTCAGCTGCATTTCGTTCACTATAATAATCGAAGCCTTCTGCGATAAAATCTTTAAAAGGTGGAATCTCTTGGCAAATGGTAGCTACAGTACGGTAGTGATCTTGGTACTGAAAATTCTCTAGTTCAATTTCATCACCTTGTGCATTTACGATTTTCGAAATACTACGTGAAAGGTATTTTGGTAAAGCTTGTTCATCATTCCAGTTCATTTAATCCCCTCCAATACATATGTATATCTATAATCATAATCAATAGTACCTATGATTGACAATGAAATCTGATGGAAAATGTAATTAACCCTAAAAAGAGGGGAACAAACGAATCACTATTTTTCGAAGGTAGAAAAAAAGCACCTGTTAAGATGCTTTCCCTGTACTTATTTGTTCAAGTCTATGTTCATGGTAGTTAAATTTATATTGTAAGTCAGCTTTTATTTTATGATCAAGACAACTATCTAGTAATTCCTCGTGGTAGTTCATCCTTATGTAATGCCACCCATAAATTATTTTAGATATTAAAGACACTATAATCGCCTCCTATCTTAATTACCTTCATTTTACAATAATGAAAGCGTATACAAAAGGGTAGAATGATCTATTTTTTTATGGGTTTCTTTGTCGATACTCAATCGTACTTTTCATATAATCTCTAACGTGGAACAATATTTACTTTGCTTCAGATGTGGTAATTTGTTAAATAGAAAGGTCATTTTGCTTATAATGGTATTTTTCAAAATCTTGCTTAAATAACTCATTTACTAAATCCTTTGTTTCCTGATCATAAAAATTCTTATATTGTGGTAATGGTGCATTAAATATTGTTTCCATAGACATTTTAACGTCAGCTAATGTGTGTTTACCACTGTTGGATACGTTTGGTACATTATGATGAGAAGACTTAATGATCATATCCATAGGTGAATCTAGTAGGTTATATTTTTTTTCAAGAGCTTTAATTTCAGGTATAAACTGTTCTAAGTGTACATGGTTTTCAATAAAGAGTTCTTCTTCTACAACATATTGCTGGGCGATATGAGAATTTATTAATTCTCTTGTCACGCCAATATCCTTAACTTGATATAAGAATTGTTTAAAGGATAAGCCGTTATCGATACCTGTTGGAAAGACCTGAACTGTTATTTCTATATTGGTGAGCGTAGCAAAAAATGAACTGACTGCTCTGCTATAAGGATTACGAACAAGTTTATAGACATCTTTTTTGTTATTTACAAGTTGCTCTGTCATGTTAAGCTTGTAATTTTCTTGTGTTTCATAAATGTCCATTCGATAAAAATGGATCCAAGGGTTATAATCAATTGCTTTTTGAAGTAAATGTATTTGGAAGAAGTACCACTTGATAAGTGAAGTACAACCACTCTTTGGACTCCAAAAGAATAGTAACGGAAAATCCTCTGCAAATAATGGAAGTGGTGGAGTGATTAATTTTTCAGCGAATTTTTCTCGGTTTTTCTTATACATTGACATTCAAATCGCCTCCTTTATAAAAATATATGTAAAGGGAGCTCCCATTGCTTGGACTGGCAACTATTTTTGCCATTTCACTGTACAAAAAAGGCCGTAATTACAACAAAAAAGCCAACTCTGACATTGGCTATAAAGAATAAGGCTCTTTTCTAAATGTTTGTTGTTCTAGTACTAATAAAAATCAGCTTTTGGATTTTTATTATCTAAATAGAAGCGATCTCCATAGGGATATCAGAGTCATTTTGCGAAAAGAGCACGATGATATACTTACTACATGTACATTAGTACTTTGTACGAAAAACAACAATATTTGCGAAAACAGCCAAGAATTATAATTTATTAGCAAATTCGCTTAGGCTTTTTGAAAGTTGCTCTATATCTTCAATTAAAGAAGAGATTTGTTGCATGGAGACAGCTTGGTCATTGCCTACATGAGCTATTTTTTCAATCGATACACCGATATGATTTGTTCCTTTTTTTATTTGTGCAGTAATTTCCGATACCTTTTGGGTGGATGAAACGGTTTCTTTAGAGAACTTTCTAATTTCATTTGCAACAACCTCAAAACCCTTGCCTTTTTCTCCTGCACGAGCGGCTTCAATGGCAGCATTTAAACCAAGCAAGTTTGTTTGATCTGCTACTTTCTTAATCATCGATAGGACGAGGTCAGTCTCTTTCGCATTCTCTCCAGCTTGGTTAGATTGAACGAGGAGTTCCTGTGAGAGATGAGCTAATGAATTCGAACCGTTTGCTACAGTATTTATTTTCTCCTTAGCTTGTGTTAATGCCCCTGTCATTTGCTCGACAATCGCTCGTAATTCACTTTGCCTCCGTATTTGAATCGCAATCCCACCAATGACCTTATTGTTTTCGTCATGGAGAGGAAGAGCTGTTCCAGTGAATTCAAAGCCGTAGAAATCTGAAGGAACCTCAGCTTGTAACCTTTTATTTTTGCGAATGGCAACAGAAAGTGGCTCCTCTAGATTTATTTTTTGGCCGACCTTAATCTGTAAGTCGATCGTTTCACCTGGAAAATAGGCGATGAATTCTTCTAAATTACAGATTGCAATTGATAAATCAGCAGGAATGGCTGACTTTAAAATCGGTATTGTACTTATGAGCTGATCTAAAGATTCAATTTTATTAAACACACGTCTAAACTCCATTCTATAATTCCTGTATTCATACTTAACAATAATATCAGTATTATACATCAATTGGATGAAAAGAAAATCAACAATGCCTTACATAAATAGTCTAATGAATACCGAATGCCATTTATCAAAAAAGTTTATCTCTTTTAATTGTGGGTAAAAAGGTGATAACAACAATCATGATTGCTATGTCATTTTCATAGGATATTAATCAAGGATAGGAGGCGGTATCATGTCGTTAACATCTAAGATTTTGTATTTTTGGCATTATGCAAGAAGGAATTACCATCATGAGTTAGTAGAAAGTTGCCTCGATCATAAATTAAAAGCTAAGTTAAAGGATAAGTTTGAGTATCATAACAATAAAGTAGAACAAATGAGTTAAAGAAGCATCTTGATGGTGCTTTTTTTATTTTAAACTCAAAAATGCTACTTCCTTATATTCCGAGGTTTTGAACAACTACCGAAAAAGAGCTTCAATGCCACCTAATAATAATCAATTGAGCATAATCATCCTTTGTTATAGTGTTTTCATATTAAACCTTTATACCTACACTTATAATGGTGAGTAAGTATTGGTGTGATTTCAATAAAAAATAGTGACAAGAATAATATTGGAAGATGAAGAAGATCTAAAATAGGGAAGTGAATGTTTAATAAAGGTTGTAGGACAAAGGTTTTTTACATGGAATAGAAGGTTATTTAATAACAAGTCCCAATTTATTCAATTTCAGATCATCAAAATAAAAATTCACTCTAAATAGAAATTGACTTTTAAATTGTAAATTTTTCTAAATATTATGGAAATAATGGTTTTATTTTCCTGGGACTAAAGGTATAATGGTCTTTGTAAGTTCCACCATGATTCTACTCAAATCCTCCATGTTTCTACATATACCTACATCTTAGTAAAGACAAATAAGGATGCCTTATTTTAATGAAGAGGTGGTGATAGGTTCCTTCATATATATAATTCCACATAAAGTTAGTCAATTCTTCGAATGAAATGAAAGCGTTTTAAAAATGAATAGGAGTGGATATGTTTGTTAAACATGAGGCACTATTTACTAAGCGAAGTCACACAACTAGTTGAGGATAAGCTTGATGAGATTAGTATTTTTATTGAAATTGGTGAGGATCAATATAGTTTCGTGAAATTTAAGGAAGCTGTGCAGATGTTCGATTTAGTGAATGGTACAGTGGCAGAAGTAAAGGTAAATCTTTTACACTGAAACTTAGTTGGTAAGGGTTGCAAGGTTTTTTATGAATGTTGTATTTACAAAACAGGGCTTTAAATAGTTCTGCAGAATTGAGGGCTCTTTTCGTGGGTATACGTAGTCATTTCTTTATAAGTAGATTTAATTTTGAATGTAAAAATCCAAGTGCCGATTTTTACTAGATTAATTGGTATACATTTTTGAAAAGAGCTTTAATAGAGGAGGAGAAAATGACTAAGAAACATAATAAACAAAATAATCGTAGTAAAAAACCGTATATTATCATGGAGGATACAATGGCGATTCTTCCATGTTTTACAAGTACTGGGCATTTAAATAGCACTGTTCTTGAGGAGTATCAAAAGATTCATGTGGAGACCGATCCATTTGCTCTTGTTGATGGAAGTTGTGATTATTATGGGAGTGATTTAGCTGGTAGGTTAAAATCAGCCCAAACAATTTTAAAGGGTAAACGAATGCTACCGGCCTTAATAAGTGAAAGAAATAAAGTATGTATGGTCCCATCATGCTCGCCATACTCCCCTGAATGTATTTGGCTTTCCTACAAGCATATCTTAGAGGTTGTCAAAAATGGGAACCAATCAATCGTCTTATTTACGAACTATCAAAAGCTAGAATTAGATATTACTAGAGGTACATTGGATACGAAATTAGATATGGCTGCACGACTAATTAGTACCCTTGATATCCGTCAAAGTAGGATAACTGATCTTTATAAAAAACAGGCAGTCGCTGAAACGCCTTGTTTCTATAACATCGGAAATGACGAGTTTCACAATCAATTTGATCAATAATTGATTGGCTTTTATAACGTGAATCAAAGGTATAGAGCAAGATATCTTTAGAACAGAGCTTTATTGATAGAGAAAAGTCCATCAGTGTAATGGATGATGGACTTCTCCTCTCAATAAACAGATCCTACTACTGATCTTCAACAATTCTCTCAGATATCCATCCTTCTTTTCCATTTTCGGTTTCAACCTTTAGCCAAGTAATACCGTTATCATCTATCTCTTCTTCCTCTAGGTGAGTGACGGATTCATCAATTTTAATATCGGCAACAATTTTGCCATTTAATGAAGGCGTTTCGCGGATGTTTCCACCCTCTGAGTATCGTTCGCTAAGAACTAATTTTTTTTCTGGATTGACCGATTGCACTGTTGTAGCGACTTTCCCTTGTAAGTGGTTGAGGTCAAAGCCTAATGAACCTTGCACTTTTTCTTCTGTTGCCCATTTTTCAAACTTATACCATGTTTTTGAATAGGCTTGTGCTGGATTATTGATAATCGCGAGTGGAAGAAGGATGGCAAGAAGAAGGGCAGCTACTCGAAAGGTCTTTTTCAACTGCGCTTTATTTCTTGTCCTTCTCTGAGAAAGACCCTCAGTTTTTCCTAAGCCGATTAACAACAATGCACATGCATCCTCAATGATGTCAATCCAAGTGGGAACTAAATAGTTGCCATTAACTCTTCGTTTTGACAAGTAGCGATGAAACAAAACCATGATTGGATACGTTAGCCATTCAACTACAATTTTCATGATGAAACCTGCCCAAACGACTAATTTAGGTAGGAGTCGAACAACGATTGGTCTGCTCATGATGATGAATAAAAAGGTGAGAATCGCAATTCTTAGCCAAATCGGCAGTAATGACAATGGTACCCATAGCCAAAATAGTTGATTTATGATGGTTTCCACAGTTTCTTACTCTCCTTTAGTTGTTTGATAGGTTTTCTTCAACACATCTATTGGATTCTCGTTATCGCGGTTTATCTGATTCTCGCTTCTTCCGATACTTTCATGAGGGAAGTAGGCTCTCATTTTAGCGATTTGTTCCGCTGCGACTGTATCATCAACATTTGGATCTAGTAACAACCTACGAACCTGATCCTGCACCTCAAGGCGGAAATTCTCTTCATGATGTAATCGAGTTTTCACGATTTCTAGGGCATCTTTATTTTCTTCAGCGATTAGTAGTGCAGTGAGCAGATCGCCTGTTTCAATAGAATCTTTAATTTCTTTCGCCAGCAATCGCGCTTTGTTGAGCCTCTTTTCACGACGATGCTGCTCAAGCTCATGCTCCTGATCAATTTTACGGAATTCAATATCATGTTCCTGGTCATTTGTGCTTTGCTTCACGAGCACATTAATATCTGTTACAGCTACACCGACCTGCTTTAACCCAGCCACCATTGACGAATGTTCATGTAGATCCTCGATGTGGCGCTTAACCCGTTTGGATTCAGAGATTGGGTAATCACTAGTAATCTCCTCAAGCCAATAGGGCAGTTTCTTCTGAATATAATTGACGATTTCACCTG
This sequence comes from Metabacillus sp. GQ13, assembly GCF_059758525.1. NCBI lineage: Bacteria > Bacillati > Bacillota > Bacilli > Caryophanales > Bacillaceae > Metabacillus > Metabacillus sp. GQ13. The sequence goes on along the minus strand of NZ_JCAXET010000010.1, from coordinate 139,712 downwards.
CTCCTTGTTGAATAAGCGAAATCGGGTCAACAACTTTGTAATCGATCGAAAGGTCAACAAAGAACTGGCGGCCACGATCTTCTGAAGGAACCTCATTTTCATAGTGAAAGCTTAACGTCGACATATTAACACTAAACACCTTTGTGTACTTTCCTGCTCGTAGATCACTTCGTGTAATGCGATCACCATTTTTAACAACTAAATAGTTTTGTTCTTCATTCGTATAGACGAATGCCTCTGTCATAGTAGAAGCCGGTGGTTTCTCAAAAAAACTAAATTTGACTGGTTGCACATCGATTAAGTTCATCTATGTTTCCTCCTTTGGATCCATGAATTATTTGTTGTTTAGTATAAAACATTTAACCTCTATTACTAGGAGGCCATTGTTTGTACAGGACTTTTTCAAAAAACAGGCGATATGTAAGAGTCATGCTTTGTACGAAAAACAAAAACCATAACTAAAACAGACTTTGTACAATATATTCCTTAAAATAAGAGGATAGAATAGATAAATTCTGTGATTAGTAGTCTAGAATCTGCTTGGTAATATTATAACAAAGGCTGTTCTCGCAAAGTATGTTGTTTTCCGTACAAAGTATTAATGGACACGTTTTAAGTAGATCTTCGTGCTCTTTTCGCTAAATTACTCTGATATCCCTATGGAGATCGCTTCAATTTGGATCATAGAGCAACAAACTTTTAGAAAAGAGCCATAACAAATAACGATTGTCATAGAGTATTATACAAAACATTGAGAGTAAATGAAAAATTGACTTTGAAAAACCCCTTCATGGTAGAAGGGGTTAGACGATAGTTAGAGATTTCCCTGCTTTATTTAATACCATTTGCTAAAAGCCTTTCGAAAGCTAATGCATCAACAGGCTTTGAAAATAAGTAGCCCTGTCCAAAGCTACACTGGTATTCTTCTAAATACTTTGCCTGTAGTTCATGCTCGATTCCTTCAGCAACAACAGTAAGATTTAAATTCATACCTAAATGGATAATTGTTTTGACCATAGAATGATCCTTGGTAGCCGTGATATCATCGACAAAAGACTTATCAATTTTAAGTGTATCGATTGGTAATTCCTTTAGAATATGTAAAGAGGAATATCCAGTACCAAAATCATCGATTGATGTTTTTACTCCAATTGCTCTCAATGCATTTAATATTTCAGTAGATGTTTCAACATCTTGCATCAAACTTTCTGTAATTTCAATCTCAAGATATTGAGGATCAAGTTCAGTCTGTCGTAAAATCAGATTGACTGTTTTGACGAAATCACTATGTTGGAATTGACGAACAGAGGCATTGACTGAAACGCATAGGTAAGGGTAATTTAAATCCTGCCACATTTTATTTTGTTTGCAAGCCATTTTAAGAACCCACTCACCAATAGCAACAATTTGTCCTGTTTCTTCTGCAATCGGAATAAATTCATCTGGTGAAATAAAGCCTAATTCTGGATGTGGCCAACGTAACAAAGCTTCCATACCTATTATATGCTTTGTCTTTAAATCGACTTTAGGTTGGTAGTAAAGCATTAACTGATTTTTTTCAATCGCCTTCCGTAACTCACTTTCAATTTTCATTTTTCTAGTGATAATATCATTTAATTCTGAGCTGTAAAATTGAAAATTATTTTTGCCGCTCTCCTTAGCATGGTACATGGCGGTGTCTGCATTTTGCAATAATGTATCACAGCTCTTACCATTCTCTGGATACATGCTGATTCCGATACTAGGCGTTACATTGATTTCATAATCTAGAATAATGAAAGGCTTGCTAAACTCCGCCAAGAGCATCTCAGCTGTAGTAAGGCTTTTATCCTTTGTTGCAGTAGGAAGGATGATGACAAATTCATCTCCACCTATTCGGTAGATTCGATCTGAATCACTTAACTTGTTTTTTAAACGTTTAGCTGATTCCTTTAACAATCGATCTCCTATATGATGACCAAGTGTATCGTTTACGTTTTTAAATCGATCCAAATCAATTAAAATAAGCGACAACTGACCAGCTATTAGATTAGCATCACACAGAATGTTATGTAGATCCTTTAATAAAGTTGTTCGATTATTTAGTCCCGTAAGTGGGTCATGATAAGCAAAATACATGTACTCACTCATTAGCCTATGATTTTTATTCATTAGGAAAAACTGGCGAATAATGATTAAAAGAAGCGTAATACTTAAGCCAGTAGTAAGCGCATTATAATAATCTTGATACATATTTATGATTAATACCAATAAAATAATTACACTGAGATAAGGGAATAGTGATTCTTTACCTAAAAAGGAATCGTTGCTAGTCCATTTAGGTTTAGGCTTACGTTCTTGGGCTTTTAACCCGGCTATTCCGATAATCAATACCGCTACAGCCCACAGTGGATCGATAAATCCTCCTACTTGATAACTTTCAGTCACATTTTGGTAGACATAAATAAAGTCTGCTATGATTTGTACGTATAATCCAATGATGATGATAAAGGATGACCTTTTCTCCATACTATAGCGAAACAGTAAATAGAGACTAGATGTAGCGAACAGAATACTCAGAAACACAATCGTATAGGTTATAGCAAAAAGTGTAACCATTAAGGAATTATCTGTAACTGCTAAAATAGGGTTAATTAAATAATGAATACTAATGGAAGTAACGATTGTCATGAAAATAATAATATTAAAAAGATAAGGACTATTAGAAATATCGCGACTCTTTAATTTTAACTTATATACTAAGGCGATTAAGTAGAATAGATACGCTAAAATCCAAATAATACTTGCTGTATCTGGATAATGGAAATCACCCTTTAAAAGAATAAAATATAACCAAATCAAATTGAACATTGTGTAGAAAAATACTCCGAAACTTAATAGCAACCAATAATATCGATGTTGATTGATAATCTTGCGGTACGACTGAATTAACCAAAGAAAACTAATGGCTCCACTAACAATAGAAAAAGTCGAAGCCCCTAATGATCGCATCCAATCGTTTTCAAAGAAAATAATGGACCAACCGAAATAGGCTATAGTGATAACAATTAGGAAAATTAAGCTTAAACGGATTTTAGTTGACATATGTTTTCCTCGCGATGTTTTCAAATTGGTCATCTAGTAAAAAATAATAAATAAATAGAATGGTAGGCATATGACTTTGTGGTCGTGCAAAAGTAGAAGAATCTATGAGTTTGCGGGATTACTTTGACAGTGAGCATTATTTATTAATAGATAAAATTTATCAATTATGTAGTTCTATAGTACCACGAAAGGACTAGCCTTGCTACCTAATTTCATTTATTGATGTCGAAAAAGCGGTTATTTTGTTGGATTCGCAACATTTCGATTTGAATCGTTTTTATGAACTAGTTATAAGAACCAAAGAAAAAGTAGCCTCCCAACCATGTATTCGGTCAGGTGCTACTTTTTTTGTATGCTATATTAGCATTTGTTAAGAATAATGATCCCTAAATCAATAGCTTCGCCAAGCCTTCTCATACTTTTCAATAATCGTCGGACGTGTCAATGTATTTGTATCAAGTGGAACCTTATGACCGTTTTCGTCTACTATCTCTTTATCGATATCTTTTCCAAACGTTGTTAACCCATCTAGAACGTCTTTTGTTAAAAATTTCGTTTCTACTTTGATTTCTGCTTCATCTAGGTTAACTGGTTCTCTTTTTGCTAAGACAAAGCCCCAGTCGCCAAAGCTTGGAACATCAACGTGTAGATTGGCAGTTTGTAAGTCTGCTGCTTGAACAGTTTGGTTAATCGACCAGTAGACATCTGTTGCGAACGTTGGGCTTGTCGCTTGAATCATGATTGAACCACCTGGTGCTATGTGATTCCGTAGCAGCTGATAAAATTCAAGTGTATAGAGCTTGTTTAATGATTCATTATTCGGATCAGGTAAATCAACAAGAATCACATCATAAAAAGTTTTCTTGCTTTTCAAAAATTGGAAGGCATCCTGATTGATGACCTGCACACGTTCATCCATGTAGGAGTCCTCGTTTAGCTTGACGATGTCACGATGTGTTTTACCTAGCTCAACGACCTTTGGATCGAGGTCAACTAAGGTCATTGACTTGACTTCATCGTATTTCCGCAGCTCCCTTAATGCGAGCCCATCACCACCGCCAAGGATTAGAATCTTTTCCTTTTTATCGGCAGTCGCCATTGGTGGGTGGACAAGGGTTTCATGGTAGCGGAATTCGTCACTAGAGCTAAATTGAAGCTGACCATCTAGAAATAGCCGCAAGTCTCCTTGTTCCTTAGTGAGAATAATTTGTTGATAATCCGTTCGTTCTGTATAAATAATCGGATCTCGGTAAAGCTTTTGCTCGAATGTAAAAGCAGTTTCTTCACCGAAAAATACTCCTGCAATAAGTAACAGAAAGATTGATATCCCGGCTACGAAATGGCGCTTAAAGGTTTTGATCTCACGTTTAAAGTAAAGCAATACCCATAGGGCAACTCCCACGTTTATCATCGCCACCACAAAAGCCGTTTTAACCAGTCCAAATTCAGGTCTTAATAAATAAACGAACAGAAGTCCGCCAACTAAGCCACCAGCATAATCGGAAAACAGTACCTTTGCCGTACTTTTTTCGACAGTTACGCCGATCTGATTCGCTTTTCTAATTAAAATTGGAAGTTCGACACCAGTTAAGGCACCAACAATTAAGATAACTGAATAGAGGAAAAAGGCGTCCATTCCTGAACTTAGATAGGCGGAAACCCCGAATAAAAGAAAGGTAGAGAAGCCAGCAATGATGCCAATTAGATATTCAATCCATACAAACGATAACAGTAAATTCTTCGTTACCTTTTCACTGAGCGAAGCCCCGATTCCCATACCTGTTAAAAAAAGAGAAATGGTGAGGGTGTATTGTTTCACACCATCACCAAGTAGATAGGAACCCGCTGCACCAAATAAGACTTCGAAGATAATACCACAAACAGATACAATGCCTGAAGCCCAATAAATTGCTTTGCTTTGTTTTATATTATGTTCTATCACGCAAGCCGGTCTCCTTACTAAATTTCATTACGTAATCGATGCGCCAATAACAAACGCTAAACCGATTGACACACACATAGCGATAATACCAACAGAAATATTCCCTTTTTTGAGTTGTTCTTCAACAGAGAATTTTCTTGTGAATAGTTCAAATAGAAGGTAAGCAATCATTTGCAGAACAATACCAAATGCACCCCAGATAATTGTGTCTAGAACACTAGCACTATGATAAATCGAGAATGCTAGAATAATACAGATCCCAATGATTTTCCCGCCGATTGAAAGTGCGACAGCGTGGTTCCCGCCTAAAACCTCATCCCAATCTTTATATTGTTTCGTCATGATTTCAAAAATGACTAATCCTATTAAAACGATTGCAATGGCAATCACAAAATAGACAGCCGTTAAGATAAATGGTTCCATTTTTCATCATCCCTTCCTACTTATTTTCCTGTACCAGGTCCGCCACCACGAACAGAGGAGGTACCGCCTCTAACAGTAGACGAACTCCCAGTTGATTTTTTAAACAAACCGCCTGAAGTTCCATAGCCACGATAGCAATTTTCATTGTTAACCGAGCATTTTTTTCGTTGCTTTTTACCCCAATCATCTACATCGAGTAGGTCACTTAACAACCACATCACCAGTAACCCATCAAAGAAATCAGGCTGGTAATTGTCACGAACAAATCCGTATGTAGCAATTTCAACCCTTGTATCATCAGGATTATCTTCATGTGTTGTCAATGTTACGAAGGAATCTTGGTAAACAAGGACCTGTTTATCTTCCTTTTTTTCACTAACTTCTTTTGGCTTCTCATGCCCCTGTAATTCAGTGGCTACTTCATCAATCGACTTATTTTCAGCAAGGTAGATTTCGGAAATATCATTCGAACTTGCCTGGCTATTTACAACATCTTCAAGAATATAATTAGTATCAATAAATTCAGCAATGCCATCTTGAAAAAGAGAACCACCAGTAGATCCTTGAACACCATTACCACAGGCTGCTAACAGGAGAATAGAAGACAGCATGATAAAAAGAAGTGGTTTTTTCATTTACTCACCTTCTTTCTAGATAAACGATTTAATGAGGTTGACTAAAAAGAAGGGTCATTCCCTTTTTTAAGTCAGCCTCAAATTTACAAGCTAAAAAAGTATATGTGGTTTTTTAGGAAAAAGACACTATTTTTCCGTTTAGATCATCTTACAAGTTTCAAAAAAGACAAACCTACAATCTATGTTATCTTTCCCAACCTTTTTAGTTATTCTTTACCCATTTTTCTTTTTAGTGCAGCTAGTTCGTCATCGACATCGTTTGTTTCTAGTGCAGCTAAGTCATCATCTAAGCTTCTGTTTGAAGATCTCATGTCTTCACTCGTTTCTGCTTCTGCTTCGAATTGCATTACTTTTTCTTCCATACGATCGAAGCCACGTTTTGAGTCGTCACTGCCAATGCCTGATAGTGTGCGGTTCATTTTCGTTCTTGTTTTCGCAGATTCTGCACGTGCTTTTAGTGAATCCTTCTTCAATTTCATTTCATAGTATTCAGCTTTCATTTCATCTAATTTCTTTCTAACCGTTTCAGAGTCAAGCTTTGCACGCTCATATGATTCTTTTAACGTATCAGCTGTTTGGCTGTGAATCTTTTTATCTTCTAATGCGCGTTTAGCAAGATCATCATTTCCAGCTTCGATCGCTTTGACGGCTTGCTCGTCACGCTTTTCAACCATTTTATTGGCTTCTTCATATTTCTTTTGGAGCATTTTTTCGTTGGCGATTTGTTTTGCAACTGCTGATTCTGCCTCACGGATGTCTGACTCCATGTCTCTCATAAATTGCTCAAGCATTTTTACTGGATCTTCAGCTTTATCCAATAACGAATTTAATTCTGAATCAACAACCGTTTTTACTCGTTTGAAAAATTTAAACATATATAGTTCCTCCTATTTACTTGCAATTATTTTTAATTCGTATTCTTCAATATCATAGCCTGTGCTAACTTCGATTTCGCTACCCCACTTTTCAACGGAGAGGTATTTTTCTTCCTCTTCATCGCAGTAGTCATAGTATCCACAAGTCATCCCGTTTACGTTTTGACTTCGACCAATTGCAGTAACTCTTGCAGATCCGGACTCATCCAGATAATAAACATTTCCATCATACTCGATCTTTTTAGGAATTGGTTCCTGAAGCTTCAGCTTTGCCTTTTTATACATACCGAGATAAAGCTCATCATCCAACTCAACACTTAACCAAATCGTTCCTGATACAGAATCAAGCTGATAAGCATGCCATTTAAAACCATGATCATCATAACTGATCTTCCCGACAACCTTATAATCTTCTAAATCATACGTAACAATATCATCCATTTGAAGGTTAAACATTGTCCGTTCTTCTACAGGTCTAGGAACATTTTCCTTCTTCCCAAACAACTTACTAAAGAAACTCATGTATCCACCTCGACTTTTTGTCCACTAATGTTTTCACATCTATTAATACGATAGATGAAGGGAAAAGTTTCAAAAAGATTTAATTTATTTGGGGCCAGACCCCAATACCTCTGCCTTTTGTTAATTTGTTACATTAATTGTACTAAATATTGGAGAGGATTGAAAGGATGGTTGATGGTGGAGTGGTGATTTTAAAGGTTTTTGTGTTGGGGCCAGACCCCAGTACAAGAGGAGTGGGGCCAGGCCCCACTAAACTGCTTTTCTACGAATATATATCAAGCCACTTACAAAGAAAACAATAAATCCGCCACTGATCGCAAAGATGAGCGATTCAAACGAGAGGAAGAATCCACCCCATGGGCCTTCACCTTTAGGGATCATTGTTAAGAATGGTTGAACCCAAGGGTAATAGGGCGCATAGGTTTCAGAGTTTGCGACTAAAATGTTAGGTAGTGTAAAAACAACATTTAACGCTAGTGGAGCGGCAAAGCTTGACCATGCCATCGACACTAAAAGCATGAGGGCAGCAAGTGGTAGCGTCGCAATCCATCCACCAATTAAACTTTTTACCATTGTTCCAACAGGGAAGGGATCGGTAAATCCACTGATTAATCCGACTAAAACCCAGCCGAGCATAAATAGAATTTGGTTTGATGCGATCATCACCATCACTAGGGAAAACTTCGACATATACACATGAGTTCTTTGAACAGGAAGGCTTAATAGCTGCTTCCATCCACCATCCTTATGTTCATATCGACAAATGAAACTTGTAAATACACCAATGAGTAAAGGCAGAAATAAAATCGTATGGACAGGGGTCATGATGGTTAAAGGTGTTATCCAATCATTTGTTGCTTCATCGAGCTGCACCGAGGCTAATCCAACCACAAATGCAAGCAGTGGGCTAACAAATAACAATAGCCATACATAGGTTTTCCGCATCTTTAGTAGTTCAGACTGTACGAGATTCAAAAACATTATTTCACATCCCTTTTTTGAAAATCAATCATTCCTAAAAGGAGAATAATGATTCCAACAATTAATCCAGCCGTTACGTACCAAATGGGTTCTTGGTCTCCGTATAATAACGGCCATTTCCAGATAAACCAGTCTGGCGCATAGTAGGCAAATAATGAAAACACCGCACCGAAAATCCCGACTGTTAACGGAATGGCTTGGTTCTCAAAAGTGATCGATAACCAAATATGAAGTGCTAAAATTGGCAAACCGGCTAAAAGCGGGTAAAAGCTATTTTTTACGATCGCAATAGTTGGTAAGGCTGCATCAAAGCCTAATCCGAGACCTAATAAAATGGTCCCGATAAATAAAAGCACACATGAAACAAGCAGCATCATAAAGGTGACGAAGAACTTTGATGAAAAGACCACTCGTCGTTTAATCGGTAAGCTTAGCAGCTGTTTCCACGAGCTTTGTTGATGTTCGATCGTGGCAATTTGTGACGCTAATATGGTGATTCCGAGTAGCAAGGAAGGGGTCACAAACATATTTACATTTTGAATCAGACCTTGCCATAGATTGTCTTTTCCTACTACTAAATAGTCATAACGCAGACCATAGTTCACCATTTGGAGGGCAATGACACCAAAAGGTCCAAGGAAAACGAGAAACCAGAACCATTTACGCTTTACTTTTAATAAATCAGCTTGCAGAACCGCCAGCATGCACAGCTCCTCCTTCGCTCGTTAAATCTAAGAAGATGCTCTCTAGTGATTTTCGTTTTTCTTCCACTCGGTAAACAGACAGGCCAGCTTTTACTAACAATGTAATTAAATGAGCAATCTGTTCATCCGCCATATCCTCACATACAAGGTATCCATCTTCAACTTCAACTAGATATCCTTTGGAAAGTAACTGTGCTTTCGCCTTTTTCGCGTCACTAACTTTGATGGTGATCTTAGCTCTTGCTTTATTGCGAAGGACATCAATCGAATCCTGGAAAATCATTTGTCCCTTTGTAATGATGCCGACCTGTGTAGCCATTTGATCGATTTCACTTAGAAGATGACTTGAAATTAAAATTGTAATGCCATACTGCTGTGGCATGCTTTTTATTAGATCACGAATTTCATGGATACCTGAGGGGTCAAGACCATTTGTCGGTTCATCTAAAATGAGTAGTTCAGGGTTGCCGAGGATCGCTGAGGCAATACCGAGTCTCTGCTTCATCCCCAAGGAATACCCCTTAACAGCACGATCGGCATCCTTTGTTAACCGAACGATTGAAAGGACTTCATCGATTCTACTTTTCGGCACCTGAAGAATTTTTCGCAGTGCTTCTAGATTTTCTCTAGCGGTTAAGTGACCGTAATAGGAAGGAGACTCAACCAATGAGCCAATTTTTTTTAACGCTGATAAATGGTCGCCCTTCACATCCTTACCAAATAATTCGATGCTACCACCTGTAGGCTTCATTAAGCCAAGCAGCATTCGAATCGTAGTTGTTTTCCCTGCACCATTAGGTCCTAGAAATCCGTAAATTTCACCTTTCTTAATTGCTAAGTTGATGTTGTCTACTACTGTTTTTCCCTTGAATTTTCTCGTTAAGTTCGTTGTTTTGATCATCATTTTATCCATTATCATCACCTCTTTTATAAGAATAGGTGATTAGAGTTAAAACGAAGTAGGGGTTTTGTTTAAAATTTGTTTAAAAAACGAATTGATGGAAAGTGAAGCGTGGTAGGAATTTGCGAAAAAATTTCAATTTGTTTTGTCCATATATGAATAAAAAGGTGAATGGAAAATAACACTATTTAAATTAAAAAGGAGAGAAGTGAATGAGGAGAAGTAGTTTGAGGTTCCTAGTTATCATTATGTTCATCACTAGTGGTGTTGTTCCATCTGTAAGCTTGCATGCTCACGCTCAACAGGATGATGCAGAGGAGAAGGAGAGGATTCGTTACCCAGTCTCTAATAGTGTATTACAACAAAGATACCCTGAGACAGTTGTTTTAAGAGGGGAACAAACGGAAAATAAAGTATCGTTAACGTTTGATGATGGTCCAGATCCTCGTTTTACGCCCATCATTTTAGACATCTTAAAAGAGTATCATATAAAAGCAACATTCTTTTTAATAGGGTCACGTGCAGAAAAACATCCTGACATAGTTAAACGAATGGTTGATGAGGGACATATTGTGGGGAATCATACATATTCACACCAAAACCTGGTAAAAGAAGCAGATATTGCACTTGAAAGAGAAGTAACAAATACAGAAGAAGCATTAGCGAAACTGATTAACTATCGAACGAAATTGTTCCGTGCTCCATATGGATTTTTAGACAATGAATTAGTCGGGAAGCTAAAAGGATTGGATTATACAGTTGTTGGCTGGTCTGTTGATTCATTGGATTGGCAGGAGTCACCACCAGAGGTGATTGCTCATAATGTGTTAAGTCATCTCCAACCGGGTGCGATTATACTGATGCATGACGGTGCAGAATCGGATGGAGATCGAACAAACACCGTAAAAGCTCTTCGTCAAATTATCCCTGCTCTGAAGGAACAGGAGATCGAATTTGAAACTGTTCCGGCATTATTAAATATGCCTTATCAAAAGTAACCATTTTTGCCTTTACAAACACCTCCGATCAATGTGCTCTACTTGTTTAAAGTATGGCCATTAAGGAGGTGCTTTGTATAGTGTCTTACTAATTTAGGTTCGTCCCCACATAGCTGATCTTTTTCGTTTTATTGTATGGTTACATGATCTAGGAATAATGCAGTTTGACCACTACTATTTGATGCACCGGTGAACTGAACACCGATTTCTTGAACATTACTTAAATCAGGGATAGAGGATAGATTCAGAGATAAAGTTGTACCGCTTGTATTAATTTGAACGGGACCACCATCATACCAAGTCCAACTTGATCCAGTTTTAATATATAATTTTGCAAGGATTCCATTACCAATCGATCCCCAGTTTGCCTGTTTAACAGTTGCTTTTAAAGTTGATTTACCGCTTAAGTTTTGATTGTTTGATCCAGATAAAAAGTGTTGAGAGCCATTTCCTAATTGGACATCTGCTTTAAGTGAATGATTTCCATTAGTAGCCCATTCTGTTACCGACCAAGGCCCAGCAGATACATTTGTACCTGTCCAATTTTGCGTGCTTCCTTCAAAATTATATAGTGTTGTAGCTGTATTTTCAGATCCGCCAGTATCGCCACCTGAGCTATCCCCAAAAACAGCACTAGGTACAGATGTGGCTTTTAAACCATTAGAACCATTTACAATTGTATGTCCCCAAGCTGTTAAATTGTTTCCTTCCCAGTCGCTAGTCAGATCAAGATAACTCCACTCAGAACCATTTCCTTTCCAAGACCACGCTAACCAGCCTACACCTTTTTGTTGTGAGTAGCTCATGATTGTTGCTTCATCTACATCACCATCAGTATGTTTATGCCCAAATTCACCAATAATTAAGGCTAGGTCTTGATTAATCACACCATCGATATTGGATTTAACTGTTGCAGCGTCTCCGCCAGCATACTCATACATGTGAATCGAGAACATCGTGTTTTTAAGTGGATCTGCATTGAATACGGATTTTCCATAATCATGAATTGATGCAGGATATTGTCCCCACCCAGCTGAGTCAACGATTAACGTGTGAGTTAACCCGGCATTTCGCAATTTAGGGATGGCCTGCTTATATCCGTCAGCCCAATTTGCTCCATTCCATGACCCATACCACTCATTAGCAATGTTGATGATGACCTTATCTTCTTTACCGATTAGAGCCTCTTTTATACTAATCCAATAATCTACTGCACTATTTAAAGAGGCAGTATCATCTTTACCTGTAGCATCATGAACCTCTAAAACAGCGATCAGATCATTTTGTTCGGCCAAGGTAATGAGATTTCGTACCGAGTTACTATCATCTTTCGTGTATTGACTACCATCTGAGAGAACGATTCTTACCGTATTAGCTCCTGTTGCTGCAATTGCTGGAATGGCAGTTGTAGAATCACTTTTAAACCAAGAATGTGCATGATTTATTCCGCGCATAACAAATGGTGTACCAGTTGCATCATACAAATCGTTTCCGCTTACATAAAACCCATTAGCAGCTTTTGCTTGACCGGGTGAGAACAGCAAGGATGTAGAAATTAATAATAGAACAGCTAAAAATAATGTTGCACATTTACGTAAATTTGACATTCAATCACCTCATAGAATTAGTTTATTTTGAACTCTCCTAAACTCTGTAGTTAAACCTCCTTTCTAAAAGCTAAGAAGAGACAAAAACGAGAAAGGTAAACGCTTACTTTTTATTTTAACAATCACTAAAAAATTACCTTAACGTTAACCTAACAACTTCATTTTAAATTGTAAACAGAATCGATATATTTAACAATTAAAATATCAGAAAAGTGCAAAAAATGATCGAAAGGTATTATAAGGTTAAATATCGACTAGTCATTTTGTTATAGAAGGATGAAAATAAAGTAGGATAATGTAATGAGAAAGAGTGTGATGATAGGATATTGAAGTTAGCGTTAACTTAATATTGAATCTTTTGTAAATGGTGGGGATTGTTAATGGAAATTTTCTGGTTCACTACGAAGGAAGGGACAGCACAAAATAAGGGAGTGGTTCAATAAATAGTGAGAGTGGTTCAATAAAAGGGAAAAGTGGTTCAATTCCGCCGATTAGTGGTTCGAAAAGGTGAGTAATTGGTTCAATTCGGAGGAGGGTGCAGTTCAAAATAAGGATGTGGTTCAATAAATAGTGAGAGTGGTTCAATAAAAGGGAAAAGTGGTTCAATTCCGCCGATTAGTGGTTCGAAAAGGTGAGTAATTGGTTCAATACGGAGGATGGTGCAGTTCAAAATAAGGATGTGGTTCAATAAATAGTGAGAGTGGTTCAATAAAAGGGAAAAGTGGTTCAATTCCGCCGATTAGGGTTCGAAAAGGTGAGTAATTGGTTCAATACGGAGGAGGGCGCAGCACAAAATAAGGGAGTGGTTCAATAAATAGTGAGAGTGGTTCAATAAAAGGGAAAAGTGGTTCAATTCCGCCGATTAGTGGTTCGAAAAGGTGAGTAATTGGTTCAATTCGGAGGAGGGCGCAGCACAAAATAAGGGAGTGGTTCAATAAATAGTGAGAGTGGTTCAATAAAAGGGAAAAGAGGTTCAATTCCGCCGATTAGTGGTTCGAAAAAGTGAGTAACTGGTTCAATACGGAGGAGGGTGCAGCACAAAATAAGGAAGAGGTTCAATTCCACCGATTAGTGGTTCGAAAAGGTGAGTAACTGGTTCAATACGGAGGAGGGTGCAGCACAAAATAAGGGAGTGGTTCATTACGGAGGAGGGGTGCCCGGTTTCCGCATTTTTTTAAGAGCTTTAACATAATAAGTAGTTTCAATTAGAAAAGGCACCTAAATAGTAGGTGCCAACATGACTAATCCTGGTGACTAATTTTAACAGTCGTCCCATCTCCATCTGACTCAATAAACCAAGCCAGTCCCATTTCCTTCACCATCACATCGACAATGGTCAGGCCAATTCCAGCGCCTTGATGATTGCTTTTTTCTTTAAAGCCTTTTCCTTTATCTGTAATGCGAAGTTGTGTGGCATCATTGGTTTTCGTTATTGCGATCCTTACATATTGGCCATCTTTAGCGTGGCGAATAATATTTTGTAGGAGGTTCTCGATAATTCGCTCCATCCATTGTGGATCAATCGTCCAATAGATTGGTTCAGCATGAGTTTTGATGTCAATTTTAAAGTGATGCTGCTCAAATGCTGGATACCAATCCGCAGAGATTTTTCTGATCAAGCGATTTAGCTCTGTTTTTTCAGGGTGAAATGGGTATTTCTTAGCTGATAGCAGGGTGTACGAAAACAAGTTATCAATCAGCTTGCTAACATAATCAATTTTTTGATCAATAGCAGTCAGTGCGTCATTTCCCTTCATTGACTTTACCTCATCCTTAACAATGGATAACTGGGCTCGAATTGTTGTTAATGGGGTGCGGAGGTCATGAGATAAATTTGCGATCAGATCTTTTCGCAGAGTTTCTTCCTGTTGCTCTCGTTTTCGACTTTTTTCCAATTCGGTAATCATTTGATTAAAGCTTTTTTCGAGTTGACCAATTTCATCTTGCTTAGAGATTCTGATTGTATGAGGGATACCTAGGTCACTTTTGTGTTGCATCGCATTTGATAGCCTTATCAATCGTTTATGAATGCCTCTAAAAAATAACCATGATAGACAAATAAATAGCAGCAGGATAAAAACGACCCCATAAAAGTAAAGATAGCCATAACGTTCGGTCAACAGTTGAATGGGCGCTTCTAAAAGTTGCCGTTCGACTTCGATAACGATAAAGCCATTGCTAGAGTCATTACCAAGGAAAGCAACAACCGTGAAAGGATCTGCATCATAATGATCCTTCATAAACTGGACCGTATAAGAAGGGGTCCACTGATTTGGGAGTGTGCCTTCATAAGCTAATTTATCTCGTGTGGTTCCTGTTTTATCGACCCAGAATATTTGAGAATCTGGGTACTTGTTATGAAGAACGACTAGCCGTTGGTTGATTTCAGCATCTGTCGCATCATTCAAGTCCTTCGCTTCCTGATGCCACATCGTTTCTAATTGCTTAAAGCCTTTATATGTATTTTCTGTTTGGTCAAGAGCTAAGAATGGTAATGAGATGAGTGATGAAACAATCGGAATGGAGAGTGGAAGCAGCATAACAGCGATCAAAAGGATCATTAAATATTTAAACTGTAACGATTTAACCCACTTCATGCTCTTACCCGATAGCCAATTCCGCGAATGGTTTCGATGATTTCAGGCTGTGATGGATTGACTTCTATTTTTTCCCTTAAAAAGCGTATATGAACCATCAGCGTTTTATCACCTTCCATATATGGTTCTTCCCATACACCTTCATATAGTTGTTCCTTCGTTAAAATTTGATTAAGGTGTCTAATGAAATAGCTGAAAATTTGATGTTGTTTTCCTGTTAAGAGGATTTCCTCTTCAGTCATTGTATTGATAATAAGATTACTCGCTAGATCGACCTCTAAATGTTTGATCGTCTTTTTCTCGATAGAACTCCGTTCAAACCTGCGTAGCAAGATTTCCACCCGTTTAGCAAGTTCCTCTGGATGAAAGGGTTTGGTTACGTAATCATCCGCAAATTCTAAGCCCTCTAGTTTATCTTCAATTGATGACCTTGCTGACAGCATAATAACCGGGATATCAGGGTTTGCCTTTTTCACCCTTCTTCCTAATGAAAAACCATCCAATCCAGGTAGCATGACATCTAAAATAACGAGATCAATTTTGTCGTAACTATTGGGTAAGTCTATCCCAGACGTCAGCCATGTGACGGTATATCCCTTTGCTTGCAAGTCAGTTTGGACCCATTCGCCAATTTCTAGATCATCTTCTATGTAAAGAATGTTCATTTGAGATCCCTCCCTCTATTAAATATCTTACATGAGAAAGGAGAATGGGAAAAGGAGGTAGAATATTTAAATCACTAAGACCTTTTTGTCTATTTAAAAATAGGTCTAAAAGTCTACTTTCGTCTTTCAATTTGTAATGTTGAGATTAAAAATAGGGGCTTTAGGCATTAGGTAGTTCTGTTACTACTGTTAAAGGGGGAGCTAGGTTGGAAGTAACGTTAAATGTTAGGGATGCCAATTTTAAAAAACAATATCTAAAGGAATATGGGCTACAACCATATATAGAATTTTACTTTCAACATTATCATGGTTATCCTTGTTCATTAACAAATCCGCAATCATTGTCAGAGAAAATTCAGTGGCTTAAATTACATTCAAGGCTCGAGAAATATGCTTGTTTTGTTGATAAATATGAAGTGAGATCATTCATTAAAAAAACGATTGGGGACGAGTATTTAATCCCTCTTCTAGGTGTCTATTCGTTTGTTGAGGAAATTAATTTTGCAGAGCTGCCCGATCAATTTATCTTGAAGGCCACACATGGTTCTGGTTGGAATGAGTTAGTACTAGATAAAAAGATGCTAGATATTGAGCGAATGAGAGAGAAGTGTCAACAATGGCTCGATACTAATTATTTTGAAATAAGTGGTGAACCTAATTATTTGCCGATGAAAGGGAGATTAATCGTTGAGAAGAATATAGCAGAGGAAGATATAGATCTAAAGGATTATAAATTCTTTTGCTTTAAAGGTGAGCCGATTTTCATACAGGTGGACAGTGAACGAGCTGAGAGCCACAAGAGAAATATCTTCAATGTGGACTGGGAACCGTTAGAATTTCAATTGCTTTATCCAAAATTAGAAGAACCGATATTGAAACCAACGATGCTAAATGAGATGCTTTCGATAGCGAAGAACCTTTCTAAAGACTTTCCGTTTGTTCGTGTTGACCTGTATCAAACGTCTTCGAAGGTTTATTTTGGAGAATTAACATTTACACCTGGGAGTGGGTTTGTTTGTTTCAATCCGGTTGAGTATGATTATCTTTTTGGCTCAATGGTGGATCTATCAGCCTATTAAATGGGCCATCTTGAACAAGACAAGATGGCCCTTAATGCATTATTTATTAGGAACGTACAACTAATGCTGCCATCAATTCCTCTTCAGTCTCTTTCACGACTTTTGTTACCAATTTAGCTAAAGTGGTTTTGTGCTCTTGATCTAACCATTTCACTAGAGCTTTTGTGGTACTAATGAAATCCTTTATGGCTGTTTTAGTCAGTATTTCGTAAAGATCAGTGAAGTCTTTTGTAAAGACTGTGGTCCAGAATACATGGTCACATGCTTCCCAACTAGCTAAGGAGTGCATTTCTAAGATCACTCTTAAATCTGCTAGACTATTTCGATACTTTCGGACTGTGTTTTCTGATTTTCCATCAGTTTTTTCTTTGAAAAAGGCAACAAGATCTTTTGCGTAATAATTGGCTGTTGTATCTGGTGTAAAGCCTAACTGCTCATAGAAGGGAATATCTTCCTCGTTAATAACAGCAGAATGCTCTCCGTTAGGCGTTGAGATCAATGTAAAGGTCGTTTCTCTGTTTTCTCCACCTGTAACAAAAAGGGAAAGAGGAAGACCGAGTTCTTTACGAACAGAGTTAAAGTCTGCTGTGATTTCAACGTTTTTATATTGCTGCTTGACCTGCTGATATAAATTGTATTCGATTTGTTTTAGCCAGTGATCAGCATCGTCTACCCGATTATTGGCAATTAATTCTTTAATCGATAACCCATCAAATTGACGAATTGGCTTATCAAATTCAAAACGAATATCACTTTGTGCATAGAGAGCAAAATATTGCGGTGTATCGTTATCGAAGGCAACCATCATGTCTCTAATTTCTGCACTAGCTGGAATCGAGAATGAATTCGTTTTTTTGTCAATGAATGATAGAGCATTTGTATCAAGTAAGCCTTGAATCAGTTGTTGGAATTCTTCTGAACGACCTTGTTCCAGGCTATTAAAAACCAACAAATCATCATTCACAGTGAACTTCCCATAGACCTCAGCTAAATGAATCGGTCCTTGAAGTTGATTATCTGTATATAAATACCATCTGCCAGCCCAACTGCATTGCTTATTCATGTCATCCCATTCGTCAATCTCGAATGCTTCAACATTTTGAATAAATGCAAGGAGTTCCTGTGCGTCTTCTACCTTATATTCAAGGATATGCTCATCAATGCTTCTGCTTTCACGATCTTCTTTATCATTAACCGTGAGTGCTGCTAAAATCTCTGGATAGTAGTCAAACAAAACCTGCTCATAACATAGATCCGTAGAAGAAACTAGCTCCTGTACCTTTTTCACCGCTCGATTTACACCACTTGGATCTTCGAAGAGTCGAACCCCATTGAAATAATAGGTATCTTTAAATACTTCCAAAAGAGTAATCGTGCCATACCAAGGATTGAAGCTAGGAACATTATCTTTTATCTGTTTTACCTGGTATTGCTCATTTGTAAAGACATCTTCAAAGGTAATAATCCCACTCTCGTTGTTAACAGCTTGGACGACTTTTGGAGTAAGCTTCTGCCAAGTATCTGCCATCTCCTTCACGTCGGTTGCAAGACTATCCTTATTATCTGCATTGAACCACTCAATTCCACGTAGCCCATTTTCAAAACGATGGAAGAAAAACAACCAAAACTCAAAAAAGCCCTTCTCTAGCTTCTCATTAATAGAGTGCTGGGATCTCCTTTTAAATTCTGATTCCAATTGATAATACTCAACACGAGGCAATTTTGTGTTTATAAACTCTCTTAAAGTTAAAACAAACGTTTGTTTTTGCTGAAAGAATTGCTCTTCTTTCACTTCTTGTATATGGTTAATGCTAGCCTTACTCAAGCAGCACTTCTTGTACTTTTTTCCACTACCACAATGGCACGGATCATTTCGTTTTATACTCAACAATATTCACCCAAACTCTTTTCATATTTTATAAAACCCTCTAACCAGTAAAAATCGGCACTAGGATTTTTACGTATCCTTCGTTAGACCGCCATTAAAAGGATCATTTTCATTAATGCGAAAAGAGTCCTTAGTTCAAACGTAAACTTCTCTATAGTTTCCTCATAAAACTCTTTTCAACAGAAAATTTTCCATCTAATACGTACGTAAACTTACCTATGTAATAAATCAAAACTCCACAAAAACCAAAATACATCACCCTAAGTGATTTTAGAGGAATCCATTCAACTATTCAAGCGATTGTTTTTTACCAAGAGTTGCATTCGCAATGGTTGTACCCTTTCGAAATAGCATTTCTATACGTATCCAACCTATCTTCGTGCTCTTTTCGTTAAATGACTCAGCTATTTGCTTCTAAACTAGCTTCAAATTATACGAAAAAATCCAATGACTGATTTTTTTATCTAGAGAAACAGAATTTTTTGAAAAGAGCTTACCAAACTGTGAAACTTTCCTTCTATGTCATCCGTACTAATAGTAGTATGTTAATTATAGGAGTCGATATGAATGAAACAAATATATAATTTCTTCCTTCGTACATCAGTGGCTAGCTTTTCAACAGGTACTGCTTGGCTGATTTGCTTTTTCCCCTTGGGTCAAACATTCTGGCTTTCAAGTGCCTATGCGTTAGGTGGGGGGGCGGTTGCATACCTATCTGTTAAAGGCCTAACAACAAAGAGCTTTTTAAAACAGAATCAGCTTTCAAGAAATGACTATCGATATATCAAAAAGAATTTAAATGAAGCAAGCAAAAAAATCAAACGGCTTAGAAAGTCACTTTTAAACATTCGAACGGTATCAACAATTAAGCAAAACATTGAAATCCTTCGGGTTGTAAATAAAATATATACGATTACAAAAAATGAACCAAAACGATTCTTTTTAGCTGAACGTTTTTATTATTCACATTTAGATTCAATGGTTGAGATCAGTGAAAAATATGCATTTTTAATGTCACAACCAAGGAAAAATGCCGAATTAATGATTTCTTTAAAGGAAACGCGCAGGACAATGTCAAATTTAGCCGAAACAATAGAAAAGGATTTATATGAGGTACTATCAAAGGATATTGACAATCTCAATTTTGAGCTTGATGTTGCAAAGCTCTCAATTAATAAAAATAAATAAAAATGATTAATCTAGGAGGTTACGTGAATGAGTAAAAATAATGAACTAGAGGATTTGCTTTCAAATCCCTTCGGAGAAAATGAGGCAGTTCTTAATCAGACTAATTCAGAAAATCCAGCAACACCAAATCGACTAATTGATGTCTTACCTGAAGAGAATCGTCAAAAGGCGATTGCATTAGCAGAGCAAATTGACCCGAAAAACCAGCAGTCAATTTCTCTATACGGATCTCAGGCGCAAACAAAGCTCCTTAACTTTTCACATACAATGCTCGATCATGTCCAAAAGAAGGATAGCGGCGAAATTGGCGAAATCATTGGTGACCTAATGAAAAAGTTAGAACAAGTAAGTCCAGATGATTTAAGACCAGAAAAACGAAATTTGATTACACGTATGTTTGGGAAGATTTCAAGCTCAGTCCAAGAGGTCCTCTCAAAATATCAAAAAACAGGTGCGCAAATTGACCGGATAAGTGTCAAATTAGACCTTTCTAAAAATGAATTGCTCGGAGACATTAATGTCCTTGAACAGCTATATGAACAAAACAAAGAATATTTCCATGCTTTAAACGTCTACATTGCAGCGGGAGAATTAAAGCTTGAAGAAATCGAGAAAAAGGTTCTTCCAGAGCTACAAAAGAAGGCCGAAGCAACTCAGGACCAAATGGCATTCCAAGAAGTAAATGATCTCATGCAATTTGCTGATCGTTTAGAAAAACGGACCCATGACTTAACATTAAGCAGACAAATCACGATGCAAAGTGCACCACAAATACGCTTAATCCAAAGCGCAAACCAAGCATTGGTTGAGAAAATCCAATCATCAATCACAACAGCCATCCCACTTTGGAAAAACCAACTGGCAATTGCGCTCACATTGCTTCGACAAAAAAATGCCGTCGAAGCACAGAAACTCGTTTCAAAAACAACCAACGAGCTTTTATTAAAAAATGCCGAAATGCTAAAAGTAAACACAATCGACACAGCCAAAGAAAACGAACGAGGACTCGTCGATATCGACACCCTCAAAAAGGTACAAGATCATTTAGTTTCAACCCTTGAAGAAACCCTCCGCATCCAAGCAGAAGGCCGAACAAAACGACTTCAAGCGAAACAGGATCTGGCTTCTATGGAGATGGACTTGAAGAATAAATTAGCGAGATTGAAATAGGGACAAAAGCGCAAGAGCCCGTTCAGCGACGTATGAACTGGAGCACTCCGCAATGAGAAAAAGGAACACGAAGAGCACAAGCGATTCCGATGTAGACTTATCTTATGGAGGAGGGTGAAGTTCACTAGACGTTGGGCATCCGACTTTTTCATAGTCGGACTTCTGGAGCTGGATGTGGAAGCGCATACCCATAGTCCAAAAATTTTATCACATCCTAGACAGAAATAAAATCCCGATAACCTATCCAACAGTTATCGGGATTTTTGCTTTATTCCACCTTATTCTCTTCAGAATCGCCAAACCTTGGTGATGCATCACTAGGTTGTCGTAATTCCCTATCAATCTTTCGCTGAAGGGTATGCTGTTTCCTTGGTTCAGTACGTTCTTCACCGAACGCATAAGTACTGCCGATAGAAAGAATGAAAACGAGGATAAAGCTAAAAATAACCAACTGTTTTTTATTCATACGTCACCTCCGTGGAATAATGGTATTAGTGTTGTCAACTTTGTTGGATATTAAACTATGGATGGGGGCCAGTCCCCAAATAACAGTTGTAGGGGCCAGTCCCCGTTCTTTCAATAGAAAACATTTACAAAATTATGTACTATATAAGAAGAGAACTAGTCAAATAACAAGAAAATAGACATAAAACCAGTATTTTGTGGCACTTGCTTTATCTTTTTAAAGAACGGGGCCAGACCCCAGCAATAAGTTGTAGGGGCCAGACCCCACAACTAAGACCCCACAACTAGGAGGCGATCCAAATCAAAAAAGAATCAATCTTAATCGTTGAAGACGAAGAAAAAATTCTCAGACTACTAGAGCTCGAATTAGAATACGAAGGTTATCAAATCGGCAAAGCAGATGATGGAATCGCAGCACTTGAAGCCTATCGCGAGAATAAATGGGATTTGATTTTATTAGATGTCATGCTGCCAGGGCTAAGTGGGATCGAACTACTCCGTCGCATCCGTGCGAGTGATGTTTACACGCCTGTCATCCTATTAACAGCAAAGGGGTCAGTTGAGGATAAAGTGTCAGGGTTAGACCTTGGCGCAAATGACTATATCACAAAGCCATTCCAGATTGAGGAGCTGCTAGCACGAATTCGTGCGGTTTTAAGAATGAGAACAAGTACACCAACTACTAATAAGGATACTGACGAAGAGTGGTTAACGGCTGGTGATTTAAAACTGAATGAAAAGACGCGAGAGGTCATTAGAGAAGGAAATGAAATCGACTTAACACCTAAGGAATATGATCTTCTGCTTTATTTATTAAAGAATAAGCGTCAAGTGTTGAACCGAGAACAAATTTTAGAAGCGGTATGGGGCTACGATTATTTTGGCGACACAAATGTCGTTGATGTCTATATTCGCTATCTTCGCAAAAAGCTTGACTATACATATGAAAAGCCACTGATTCATACAGTTCGGGGCGTGGGCTACGTCCTAAAGGATCCAAAATGAGACTCCGAAATAAAATAAATTTATATACAACCGCACTGTTTATTGTGCTGTTAATCGTAATGAATGTCTCTATTTACCTTGTTTTCAGTCATTTAATGATGACGAATGAACTCGAACGCTCTAAGGCTGAGACGGAAAAGATCGCCAAAGATATTAAGGTCACTTTGGCTCAAGTAGCCCCAAGTGACCTCCTTCGAGCCTATGTACCAATTGATGGCATGATCGAATTTGTTAATGAAGAAAATAAAAAGCTATCTTCGTTAACTTCTCCATCACAACAGGCGTTAAATGTCCGGAAAAGTAACTTTTATCCTGGAGAGAGAAGTGAAATGATCTCGTTCGAAAAGGAAAAGTATGTATTCACTTCGATTCCGGTGATTTGGACTGATGGTAGTATTGTTAATCTGCAAACGATAAGGAGCATGGAAACAACAGTAGAAATGCTTTCAGTGCTCCGGATTGTTTTACTAGCCGTCACCTTGATTGCGATGATCCCAGCTGTTGTATCTACAGGTTTCCTAAGTAACCTTATCACAAGCCCGATTAAGTCAATGATCCAGACAATGAAGGAAATTCAGTCTAGCGGTCAATTTAAGCGTTTGGATCTTGAGGAGAAATCGAAGGATGAACTTGTTGAAATGGGAACCACCTTTAACCACATGATCGACTTGCTACAAACAAACTATGAAAAACAAGAGCAATTCGTATCCAATGCATCACACGAACTGAAGACGCCGTTAACGATTATTGAAAGCTATGCCGATCTTTTAAAAAGAAGAGGGCTTGAACGTCCCGATTTATTTGAAGAATCAATTGAAGCGATACACTCTGAAGCAATCAGAATGAGAGAGCTGACCGAGCAATTGTTGCTCCTTGCAAAACATCAGGAGCAATGGAATATTCGATTCGAGCAAATAAACATAACAGGCATAATAAAAGAATCTGCAAAAGTGTTCCAGGACGCCTATCAACGGACCATGATGATCAATAGTAACGAAGATATTTTCGTAAAAACCGATGTGCAAAAATTAAAACAGCTTTTGTTTATATTTTTAGATAACGCAAGAAAGTATAGTGACGAATCGATATCAATATTCGCTGAAAAAAACACAACGGAAGTGAAAATTCGCATTGAAGACAAAGGAATTGGGATTCCAAAGGATGACTTGCCAAAAGTTTTTGATCGCTTTTACCGTGTAGACAAAGCAAGAACTCGTAAGCAGGGTGGATCAGGTTTAGGGCTTTCAATGGCAAAGGAAATTGCTGATGCTATTAATGTGAAAATTGAAATCGACAGTCTTGAGAACAGGGGAACAACAGTGACACTTATTTTACCAATTTTCCCTTGATTCTCATCAATTTCTCATTTTACATAGCTATAATAAAGCCAACGAGTTAAGTGAGGTGGCGAAATGAAAAACAGAAAATCAGTCTGGATAGTTGGCGTTATCCTAATAGTGGGTTTGATTATCGTGGGACTTCTATTGTGGGTTCCTTCACTATCTGCGCAAACCTTGACAGAAAAAGAAGCAAACGCCGTAGCATTAAGTAAATATGATGGGGAAATTATCAAGACAACAAAAAAACAAGATGAATATCAGATTGAGATGAAACGGACAACAGGAGTTTATCATCTTACAATTGATGCGAAAAGCGGTGACGTACTCACGATCAACAGAGAAAAAGTAATCAATCCCAAACCAGTTCCAGAAGATCCACCAGCACAAGAAGAACGCCCAAAACAACTTACAGAAAAAGAGATTAAAGCCTTAATCACTTCAAAAGGTGTACTCAAATCAATTGACCTTATCAAAGAAGCAGACAACTCTTACTACAAAGCAGTCGTTACCAACAAAAATCAAGTTATCACACTGAAAATTGAACCTTACACTGGGGAGATCCTTGACTCGGCAAAGGAAACTGAGCGGGTTATTACCGAGGAAGATGCCGGAAAAATTGCCCTACAGTATGTAAGTGAAAAGGTAGGAGTTACCGGTACAGTAGACGACGCCGATTTTAACGAACCATCTGGCCAATCACCTTATTATCTTGTCGAGGTTGAATTAGATGATGGACGTGAGACGATTATCCAAGTAGATGCATACACAAAGACTGCTAGCTCTATAGAGTGGATACCCGATGATGAATCAGACGAAGAATCAGACGACGATGATGAATCTGAGTAAAAACGAAGAGCTTTCTCATGGAATTTTAATCTTACTATCCTTTTCCTCTAATCTTCGCTGTTTATAGTTAAGAAGTAAACAAAATTGATCTAGGAGGAAAAACAAATGAAAAAAATAGTCACAATCACATTAGCAACAGCCCTTGTACTAGGTGGCTCAATTGCAATCAACCATGGTTATGCTCAAGAGGATGATCAAAAGAACTCAGAAACCGTGCAAGCAAAAGAACGTATCGGAATCGAGAAGGCCAAAACAGCAGCACTTAAAGAAGCTGATGGTACAGTTGAAAGTGTTGAGTTAGAAAAGGACAACGGAAACACGTATTACGAAGTGGACATTAATAAGGATAACAAGGAATATGATATTGATGTCGATGCCTATTCAGCTAAAATCTTAAACGTAAAAGAAAGTCAAGATGATGATGACGACGATGACCGTGAAGATCAAGCTTCAACAGTAACAAAAGAAGCAATCATTACAGAAAAAGAAGCAATTGCCATAGCAAAAAAGAACATCACTGGTGAATTGATCGAAATAGAACTAGACGAAGATGACGGAAGATACGAATATGATATGGAATTCAAAACAACTAAAGGCGAAGCAGAAATCACCATCGACGCTCACAACAAAAACGTACTCGAGCTTGAAAATGATGACAACGATGACGATGATGATGATGATGATGAATAAGCGATAAAGGCGATCCCTCACTATGAGATAAGTGGGGGATCTTTTTTTTGGGGCCAGTCCCCATTAGCATATTAGCAAACTAAAGCGAAAAGCTACAAATCATAAATAAATACGAAAGAAGAAGGGAAATCAATCGTTTAGCCAGAAGTTAACTAGATAGAAGTGGGGCCAGTCCCCAGCACTGAGCAGTTGGGGTCAGGCCCCAACCCTCAAAAAGGAGCGTAATCAATGACAAATATAAATAAAGTGAAATTCGATCTACATACACATAACAAACTATGTGGGCATGCAATTGGGACAATTGAGGATTATGTAAAGCAAGCAATTGACTATGGACTGCAATTTATCGGTATCTCAGATCATTCACCTTATTTTTATAGTGAGGAAGACCAGCTCTATCCAACAATCGCAATGGCTAAGAGCCAGTTTGCTTCGTATATTGAGGAAGTTCTTCGATTGAAAAATAAGTATGAGGGTAAAATTTACGTATTGCTAGGAATTGAAAGTGACTTTTTCCCTGATCATCTAGAACTCTATCAGGAACAATACGCCCTACACCCATTTGATTACATAATCGGCTCCGTGCATTATGTTCAAGAGGTTAATATTTTCGAAAGAGGCCGTTGGGAAGGTTTAACATCACAGCAACAGGTGAAAGTAAAAGAAGACTATTATCAATTAATCCAACAGTCAGCAAAAAGCGGTATATTTCAAATTCTTGCACATATCGATGCTATGAAAGGATTTTATCCAGCATTTTCTGCTATTGAAACAGACGCGATTGATAAAACATTAAAAATCATTGGTCAAGAAGATGTTGCGATTGAAATCAATACTTCAGGTAAAACGAAGGATTGTGGAGGCTGGTACCCTGCAGATGACATTTTAGAACGTGCTCTTTTCCATAATGTGACGGTGAGCTTTGGCTCAGATGCACATAAACCGGAACGAATAGGCGATGAGTTTGAATTAGTCCAAAAGCGACTAAAAGAAATAGGCTATAAAGAGTGGGCATATTTTGTTAAACAGCAGCGGATCATGACTTCGCTATAAGAGGGGGCCAGGCCCCAAGATAATGTTGATGGGGACTGGCCCCAGTAAAATAAGTAAAATAAAGTCAATTTTACCCTAGACTTTATTCCTATTTATGCTATAAAATACCAGTAGGGTATTATTTTCGAAACGGCAAACTTATTGAAAGATAAGGACGCAAAGCTACGAACCTAACGTTACACTGCTATGGTAGTCGAGCCACCGAAGAGCGATAAAAAATTGAAATGTGGATGCAACATGATGTACATTTCTCCTTTTCGCTAACTAAAAGATAGGTGGCTAGAAAGATGTCAATTGAAAATTTTATACAAGAAAAAAACTATCATCATTCTTTTCAACCGATTTATGATATTAGCAATTGGATGATTGCTGGTTATGAAGGGTTTTTGAGATCCTCTGATTACGCGAATCCAGAGCTTGCCTTTTCGGATGCGAAAAAAGCAGGTAGACTTTATGAATTAGATTCACAATCCATTCAAAAAGCTATACAAGCTTATCAACAAGCAGGCTATACTCGAAAAGATGGCTTTTTGTTTTTGAATATTTTCCCTTCTACTATTGTAGATGAGGCCTTTCTGCCCTTTGCCAAAGAGTTAATGACAGACCCGCAGCTAATCAATCAACAAATTGTTCTGGAGGTAAGTGGTGTAGAAGAAATTATTTATTTTAACGAATTTAGGTATTGTGTGAAGGTATTAAAAGAACTAGGGTATTTGTTGGCCATTGGTGATGTTGGTGCAGGCTACTCTCAATTGCAATCCATTATAGAGTTAGATCCAGACTATATTAAGCTAAATCGCTATTTTTCCTTTGATCTCTTTACATCTAACAAAAAGCAATCAATCATTCAGTTAATCAATAACTTTTGTAAAGCTACTAGTAGCAAACTTATTTTAGAAGGTCTAGAAACAGAAATAACCTTAGCACTAGCTAAGTCGCTAGATATACAATATGGGCAAGGCTATTTGTTAGGGAATCCCAAAATAATTAGCTGAGGTGATAGGGTTTGGAGTATATGTTAATCATCCAGAGTTTGTTTATTATTTTTTTACTATTTTTGTATTTACGTAGTGAAGTAAAGGTGAATAAGCTTGGTTTGAATCTGACGTCTCTTAAGGAAAGTGCCTCATTCGAGACAATAGACGCTATGTTAACAAACGATAACAAACGAAAGCATTATCGATTAGGTGTAGAGGATCTAATCTGCAAAGTACAATTGATTGGATATGGGAATGCGGAGTTGAAGAGATTAAGAAATAAGGAATTTGAAGGGTACATAGACAACATAAGTACAACCGGTTTAAAATTCACTGCAACAACTGATCTCCCAGTAAAAGAAGGATTAACGATCGAAATGAAATTTGAAATGAAAGACATTGAATTTACAATCCAAGGGGAAATTGTCAGACGGGAAGAATTGCTCGAGAATGAATTTTTTGGTTATGGGGTCGAGTTTCACAACCTGTCCCGAACCACGCTAACCAACCTTACGAATACACTAGTTCAATTAGAGGTAGAAAGTGTTAAAAGGGACGTAAAGAATAACAATGTTGTGCATCTTCCGTTTAATTAATCACCATTTATGAAAACGCTTAAGTTGAAAAAACATCAAAAAACTTCCATAGTCTGAGAACTATGGAAGTGTAGGAAAAGTTTAAGTATCGATATCTTTTCTGTCTGAAAATTTCCTGCCAATTAGTTTTGCAAGAATAATGACTAAGGCAAGGGCTACATATACGAGGAACAAAGCGATGAATCCCCATAAGCCAATAATCGCATCAGCAAACTCCATATTACCTCTGTTCGTAATTGCCTGTTGGATCTCGATCGCAAATACTAAAACAAACATAAATGTCAAAGTATATAGAAAAGAGATAAGTTGAATACCAAAAGGGAATTTTGACAACCATTTAGAAATGATATAAACAGACGCGAATGTAATCATTCCAATAAAGCCCAATATCCAAAAGTGCATATCTTTATCTGTTAACTGAAGCCCTAAGATGTCATTCAGAATAACAATTAATAGATCATGTGCAGTGTTTACAACTTCAACAATAAATGAAATACCATCTTTCATTAATTTCCAACTCATTTCAAAGTGAATTTCAACCTTCATTATACCAAGAATATAACCTATTATGTATTTTTTCCTAAATTTGTTAACTGAATTCAACAAATAAAACCAGGGACCTACAAATCTAGTCTTAGTATATTTGTCCATTTTCGATCATAGTCTGATAGTAGACAGGCAGCGAGGTGTGGACATGAGAAGACGATCATCGAATAAACTACTTATATTGTTCATAGTTGTACTTGTTATTGTATTGGTAATTGGCTTCAGTAACCTTTTTTCAAGCATCGGGGACCAGGAACCAAGTGATGTTGTTGAAGACTTTTATAAGGCTGAGCAGGATGGGGATTTCGGAAGTGCATGGGAGTTATTCCATCCTGTTATGCAGAAGCGCTTTTCGAAAAATGCATTTGTAACCGAGCGCTCGCACATATATATGAGTCATTACGGAGTAAAGACTTTCTCATATACCCTTGGAGAAGAAGAGGAAGTTAAAAATTGGAAGATGGCTAAGGATTCAAAGGCATTCCCTGTTGCACATAGCTTCGCGGTGGAGCAAACCTTTAAAAGTAAATTTGGAACATTCATCATTAAGCAAAAGGTGTATGTTGTCGAGGTGAAAGAGGAATGGAAGATTGTTTGGGAGTATTAGCCTTTCTTAAAAAGTAAAAGGGCTTTCGCTGTAATGCACCTCAAAAGATAGAGTGAAATCTAACTTTGGGTGCACTACACTATGAAAGCCCTTTTGCTATTTAGTCACTTACATATTACTGAAAATAAGTACCATTCCAGCTACTATTAACAAAATCGCAATTAGTATAAGAATAATTGAGAGAATTAACACAATCCACCCAATAACTTTTCGACCGGTAGCGATTAAATAAATACCGAGAGTGATAGGTCCAAATAAGAACCCAAATATTCCCCATAGCCATGGACTACGGTTATGTTTTGGTGCATCAATAGCTAAGAAAATGGCAATGATAATATTGATAACAAATCCAAATGAAAATTCCATACTACATCCCTCCTACAATTCATATATTCTTAAAGAATATGGAATAATGTCAATTTTATTCCAATCTCAATAAATATACCATATTATTTCCTCTTAGTGGTGTTGTTTAGGGGGAGATAGATTCTGAACTAATACACCTAAAGATATTATGTGGTTTTATGGATAAGTAGTTAACTAAGACCCTTTCAATTGTCCTAAAAGGAACATTGCTTTAAAATAGATAACTTGTCGGCTCTTCGTGTGATACTTGTCATTTTCATTGAAACTATATTCTGGTCTACGAGTATGGTTCATAGAAGTTGTTGGAAAAGAGTGCAAAAAGAGACCAACATTTCTGTCAGTCCCCCTTAGTTAATTCGTACTAGCTGTATTAGAAGGAATCTCCAAATGCTCTTTTAGCTGATTAGACAATGCTAAACGATCATCCTCTGAAACAATATAGTAGTAGATTCCATCAATTTTATCCCCGATACCCTTAACTTGGAATTGTTCAAGGTTACTACTAGCAGCTTTATAGTTAGCTTGGATATCCCACATTTCATCAAATGTTAGATTCGTTTTTACATTTTCTCGGACAACACCAAACATATCACCAAATTTAGTAATGGAGGAGATGTTTGCTCCTTTTTTAATAACCCCTTCAATGACCTTACGTTGACGTTCTTGACGACCGAAGTCATTATTTGGATCATCATAACGCATTCTTGTGTAAGCTAATGCCTTTTTACCATCTAATGTAACGGGACCTTCATGAAAGTCATATCCACCATAAGAGAAGTCGAGTGTGTTATTAACTTCAACACCGCCTACTGCATCAACTGTATCTTGAAAGCTTTCCATATTAATTTTTACAAAGTAATCAACAGGAACATCTAGGAAGTTCTCTACAGTGTTTACTGTCATTTCCGTTCCACCGAATGCATAGGCATGGTTGATTTTATCTTGTTTGCCCTTACCGATAATTTCCGTTCTTGTATCACGAGGGATACTAACCATTTGCGTTGAATTTGTCTGTGGGTTAACGGTCATTAGAATTAACGAATCAGAACGACCTTTATCACCTTCACGCTCATCAACACCCATTAGTAAAATAGAAATTGGATCCTTCTCAGTGAAAGTAACTTTTTCATCACGTTTTTCCGATTTGTCTCGACCCAAATCCTCATGAATACTTGCAACCGTATCGGTAGCCGACTTGTATAAGTAAAATGCATATCCACCAGTTCCTAGTACAAGTAGACCAATAATACTAAGAATGATCACTAGTACCTTATTCTTCTTTTTCTTATGTTTTGCTTCACGCATATATTATTCATCCTTTTCTTTTAGGGATTAATTAGCTATAACGATTATAGTTCTCTCCTACTAATATCACAATCATTTTTTGTAAAATATTGTTTCCAGTTATTTGACGAAGCAGCAACATAAAAGGTTTCACATTTTGTAGAAATTTGTCTAAATATTCTTATATCCAGAATTTGAATTAGTAATTATAATAAATTGACAATATGTAGAAATTTATAGGAGGAAAGAAAAATTTGACTAGACGATTTGTTCCAATAATACTAGTTTTCGCATTACTATTGACCCTATTCGCACCATTTTCAACAAAGGTTATTGCTGCAACTGAAAGCATCGCATTACTCTCAGTAGAAAGTCATGCCAAAGGAATTCAACTTCAATGGCAGACAACTTCTTCAGCAGATGAAGAAGAGAGGTTTACGATTCTAAAAAACAATGAAGAACTAGTTCAATCAACAGTTGAACAGTTCGAATCAACAACTGATCAGGACGAAAGTCTACAGAGAAGCTATCAACTTGTTGATCAACAAGTTGTGCAAGGAGAAGCCTATACATACACCGTGAAATCAACGGATAATCTTCAAACACAACCGATTACTGTAACGTTCGAACCGGAAGAAAAGGTAATTGAAACAATTGACCTACAACTATCAAACGTCACAGATGAATCACTCAAAGTGACTTGGACTGAAATAGAAAAGGCAGATGCTTATCAGATTTTAATAGATGGTAAGGTTATAACACAACTGCAGCAAGCTGGTTCATACGACTTAAAGGACCTAAAAAGTCAGACAAGCTATAAAATTAGTGTACGAGCAATCACAGAAGAGTCAATTCTTACAGAAGCGGTAAAGGATGTAACGACAGCAGCTGGGGAAAAACCTGAAAAGGCTGAACTTGGTAACGATGTGGAACCAGTAGAGGAAGGAGGACAACGTTTAGCAACGACAAAATTTGTCGATGAGATCGTCACAATTCCCGACCAAAAATTAAAGCGCGCAATTAAAAAGACGCTAAAATTAGACCGTGATGAATTATACATGTCTGATTTACAAGGACTAACAACACTTGATGCGTCCCATCTTGAAATTAAGGACATTACTGGATTAGAAAAAGCAACAAACTTAACAAATCTTAATTTAGCAGGAAATGAAATCAAAAATGCTACTGCTTTAAAACCATTATCAAAGCTAGAACATCTTGATTTATCATATTTTCAAGGTACTGACATAGGCTTTGTATCTTCTTTAACGAATGTAAAAGCTTTGATTCTAGCAGATTCAATGATTGAGAGTATCGAATCAATTTCCTCACTTTCAAAGCTAGAGGTGCTAAATATTAGTTTCAGTGAAGTTCGAGATCTAGCACCATTATCAAAGCTCAGTTCTTTAAAGGAGCTTGATATCAGCTATTTAGACTTTGCTACTCTAAGACCGATAAAAGAGCTAAAGAATCTTGAAACACTTTCACTTTACGGAGAGCGATATTTTGCCCTAAAAGAAGAGGTAATAGCACTTGAACGTGAAGGGTTAGTTATCAATCATGATGATGCCAACAATATTTATATTACTTCTATAAAGGCAAATGAAGAACGTGCCATCATTAATTGGGAGTATGAAGGGAAGGAAGACGTAGATTATTATCAAGTCACAGTTGCAAATAAGGTAACGAATATTGACCCAGATGAATCAGGAGAGTCATTAACGGTAAATTCCTTAGCGGAAAATACAGAATACAATCTTGAAATAGTGGCCTACAACGAAAGCAACAAGCAAGTTGGAATTGCTACGACGATATTCAAAACTTTACCATCACCAAAAGATAGCGAAAAGGTCATATTTAAAGATGAACGATTAGAAAAGGCGATTAAAGCTGAATTTGGTTTAGATCGTGAGCTCGTTGTCAGTGACATGAAAACTTTAGAATATCTCTACCTTGATAACAAAAAAATAAAAGACTTAACAGGTCTTGAAGAAGCGAGCAATCTTCAAAGCTTAAGTCTATCAGGGAACAACATTTCAGATTTAACACCAATAGCTACCTTGCAAAAGCTAAACTATTTAATGTTGGACGACAATCCAATAACAAAATTTGATGCGATTAAAAACCTGACAAAGCTAGAAATGTTAATGCTAGGCTCAACAGGCTTTCATGATTTATCGGTCTTAGCAAATCTACAAAACCTAACAGATTTGTACCTTGATCAAAATAAAATAACCAGCTTAGAGAAGATACCTGCACTTGAAAAGTTAACATCTTTATCGCTTCATACAAACAATATAGAAACAATTAATGGAGTTGAAAAATTAACTAAACTTCAATTTCTGGATCTAGATAGTAATCCATTAAAAACCATTTCTGGTGTTCAGCAGTTAGGAATGTTAAAGGATCTCTTTATAAGTGGTACATCTTTAGAAAAAATTGATGAATTGCTAGAATTAAAAGAGTTAGAAATGATTTCTTTATATGACAATAGTAAACTCGTGCTAACTGAGGATTCACCAGCACTTCTTGTGATAAAACAGCTTGAGCAACGTGGTGTCTATGTTGACTATGAAGGTGCTGAAGAAGAAGAGTGGTTTGAAGCATATGTAGTTGCTGCAACAGAAAACACTCTTCATTTATCATGGGATTACTATGGAGAGCAAGAAATTGCTAAATATGAAGTGCTACTTGATGGAGAGATGATTCAGACCTTAGCAACTGATGAAAACTACCTAACAATCGATGACCTTGACCCAAGTACAGTATATGAGATAGAAGTAAAAGCCTATAACAATAAAGGTGAAGTCATTTTTACAAGTACGATTGAAGAATCTACATGGGCAAAACCCACTGGGGAAAAGATTGCATTCAATGATGATAATCTGAAACAACTTATTAAAGAACAACTTTTCATTGAACGCGATCCACAAGTGAGTGACATGGAACGCCTAAATTCTTTATATATCAGTGAATCTGAAATTAAAGACTTAACTGGCTTAGAATATGCAATAAATCTCTATGACTTCTATTTATCAAATAATGCTCATACTCTAGACCTTTCACCACTTAAGGATCTTACTGAGCTCTATTACTTAGATATCTCAGAATCGCCAATTAAGGATTATTCAATACTAAAGAGTTTCACACAACTAAATTCTTTAAACATTACCAACAACAACCTTTCTGATCTATCCTTTTTGAGCGGGATGAAACGATTAGAAGAAATTAATTTATCAAACAACGATCTTACAGATATCTCAGTCCTTTCATCATTAAAAAGGCTAAACTCAGTTAATCTAGCAAATAACAAGATTGATGATCTTTCACCACTTAGAGGACATGTAAATCTATTCTCTTTAGATGTAAGCGGCAATCCGATAGATGATATCTCTAGTCTTATAGAATTAGAAAACCTATACGAATTGATCCTAGATGAAACGAAGGTAACAGACCTATCACCATTGCTTGAAATACCAAACTTGGAATATGTCTCGTTATTCAATCTTGATCTTTCCGGAAACCCAAATAACGCGATAGTCATCGCACAATTAATTGAAGATGGCGTTCGAGTTAATACTGAGGTAAATAACGATCCTGAACTTTACATTGATGAGGTGACGGAAGATACGATTTCAATCTCATGGGATCCAATGTTACCAAAAGGAACGGGAACATATCATGTCAATTTATATTCAGCTGATGGAGAAGAGCAAATCGAAGAGATTCAAGTAGATAGTCATGAAACAAGCTATCAATTTACAGGTCTATCACCATATACCGACTATTATTTTGATGTTTATGTAGAAGAAGATGAGTATAATAACTATTTGTCTGGAGAAGCAACCACTTTACCAGTTGAAGGCTCTGTCAAGGACGTAAGCATGTATGTTTATCGAACGAAGGATGTTCCAGAAGTTGATGTCATGTTTGATCTTTATGGAATCGATGAAGCGACAGAGACTATCCATTACTTTGGGGGATCTAATGAGCAAGGTCAATTAATCGACTACTCATCGGAAGAACCACTAAGTACATTTGAATTGCTTGTAGGTTCATATGAAATTTCATTTATGACCGAAGACGAAGAAGAAGTTACCTTCCAATTTGAAATTAATGGAGAAGAAGATTACCTGAAGTATCCACTATCATTTTTGTTAGAAGAAGATGATCAAAGTCCGGTTACTCCTCCAGCTAATGGAGAAGAAAAGGGTGAAGAAGGACCAAAGGATCAGTCACCATCTACTGGGGAAAAACCAACAAATCCAGTGAAGGTAGATGCAAAACCAATAAAGGTAGAAACAGTACCTGCTAAGCAAGCAAATGAACTACCTAAAACAGCAACAGTGATGTATAACCTATTAATGGCAGGGATACTTGTCCTCTTAATGGGTGGAGCGTTTTTAGTCTACACGAAACGTCGTAACAAAAAGACGATATAAGGGATTATCGAAGGAGGGGAGTTTTATTGCCCTTCCTTTTTTTTATGGCCTCCAAGCACACTTCCTAGGAGTCATAAGTTTTTACTCCTTTTGGTCTGGATGCTGATTGCATAATAATTTAATGAACTTCATAATCGCAATCGCTTATCGTGATCGAATAAATTTTATGTTTCACACTAAAACGTTTAATAATAAAGCTAAAAGAATAGTAGAGTTATTGCATTTCCTCATTTAGAACAGAGTTTACATTGATAAATATTCACCTTTTCTCTATGATATATAGGTGGAAAGAACGATAAAACTATTGATGTAATAGTAAAAAGGAGTACGGAAATGAAAGGTCTATTGCAGCCATACAAGCTCCGCTTTCAATAGGACTATACATAATCATTGTGAAGAAACTGAAAGAAGGGACTGCTAAGGAAGTAGGTACTGATCAAAAGGTAAAGAAAGCGTCAATATATGAGCTAGATCAATTATAATTTGAAATTCTGCAAGAGTTGGCGACGTCACCAATTCCCCATAACTATTTCACTCCAACAGCAATAAAGAAGATGCACAATTTTGTTAAAAAGGGCATCTGCAACTCCGTTGAAGGCTGTACAGATCAATTTGATAGGGATACAAATAAAGGCAAGCATCACGAACAGCTAAAAACGATTCAATATTTACAACAATATCCTATTATTGATTAAGATTCTTAGTAGTAATAGTTGTTTATTATACAAGTTTCTGCTAATCCTAGAGAAATTCTCCTGCAAAATAAGGAAATTGTTTATAGTATCAATGTTTTTGTGTATAATTTTAAATAGATAATGTCGAATATTGGGGGTATCATAGTGAATAGGATTTATGTTTTAGTCATATTAATTTTGTGTGGTGCAGCTATTATTTATGGCAATCTTCATTGGAATCATAAAATTTCTGCTCAGAGTGAGGATGTAATTCCGGCTAATGAGATCGAAGAAGTTAACGAAGAGCCTAAAAAGGCGAATAAAAATGTTGATGTCTCAGCCTATACTAGTAATCTATCTGAAGATTTACAAGTGAAAATAAAGAATGCGAAAGATAGCGGAGAACCATTAAAACTCGTTATCTATGGATCTGATGCAACTTCTGAAGAAACGGGTGCTTGGCCAGATCTACTAACGAAGAAATTGATTGATACATACGGTGAAAATCTATTCAAGATTACGGTTATTTCTGAAGGAACTCAAACATCGCGTGATATCGTAAATGATAGATCTTATGAGGAAGTAAGCAACATAAAACCAGATGTCGTTTTATTTGAACCTTTTATGTTGAAGGACAATAACGGTCTAATTGGAATGCCTAATACGATTGAGAATATTGAAATTATAATGGACTCTTGGAAAACAGCTAACAAAGACGTTACGATTGTAATCCAACCGCCAAATCCATTATATAATGCTAATTTTTATCCAAGGCAGGTTAATGAGCTTAAAGAATACGCTGATAACGAAGGAATCACATATTTAAATCACTGGGAGAATTGGCCTGAACTAGACGATGCAAAGATGGAAGACTTTTTAATTAAAGCTGATGATCAGCCTAGTCAGCCTAATGGAAGTGGAAATAAGGTTTGGGCAGAATATTTAATTAATTATTTTATTGCAAGCTAAAAAAGAATGATATAAAGAGTTGTGAAGAGTCGATTATTAATTAATAATCGACTTTTTTATGTTCATAAATATTAGCTCTATAATTCTTTTTATACCCCCTTATTTGTCTCGTTTTTCACCGAATTAAAGTAAGAATTCTTTTTATGATTTAATTAAAGAAATCTGCAATAGTATTTGCCATTGCCTTTGCTCTTTGTTCCTGAACGGAAGAATTCAACAATGTGGATAGCTCTTGACTGTTAGACATAAAACCTAATTCGACGAGAACAGAAGGCATTGTTGTCCAACGAGTGACAAATAAATTATGATCCCTGGTACCTGTGTTTGGTATTCCGTTTGTGGTTAAGACGGAACCCAATAATGGTGCAATTTTTTCACTCTGAATAGCTGCATTACTAGGTGATGGATCATAAGCAATATTATTACCAGTGTAGCTTATTGACTTAGAACCACTGCCATACTTAATTGTGAATGTTTTATTAGTTGTATTCTCACTAATTAAAGGATAATTTTTTCCGTTATACTTTACATATACATCTTCTATTTCTATGGCTGGCCGATAAGAACTATAGTGAATACTTAAACCTCGTACACTTTTACTTACGTTGGAATCATGGTGAATACTAATGAATAAATCTGCATCTTGCTTATTTGCGAAGGAAGCTCTATCTTCAAGCTCAATAAATTGATCTTTGTTTGGATTTCTTGTGTAAATGATGGTTGCTCCCTTAGATGTTAAATGAGAAGCTAATCGTTTTGTAAAGTCCATGTTTAAGTTTTTCTCGTAAACCTTACCATTAACCGCACCAGGATCAGATCCACCATGTCCAGCATCAAGGACGATTTTTCGGCCAACTAATGGTAATTGATTCGTTAATTGTAGATAGATAGTATCTGGTACGGAGGCAGGACCACCGAGAATTGTAATGTTTTTTATGTTTTTATTTTTAATAACTGTTTTAATTGACGTCGGGGCCCACTTTGAACTCGTAAGTAATAATGGTGCATCACTTTTGGCTGCTAATACTGAACCTGTTAATGCATCAGCAAATGTTAACCCTGTCGCTAAATAAATCTTCTCTGTAGATAAATTTAATTGTGTGATTATATTTGAAGCTACCTCATATCGATCCTTCCCACCAACTCTTTGTTTTCCAGGAAGCTTATCAAAAACTGTTTTACTTACACTTCCTTCTCCTCCAACAACGATTGTATTAAGAATACCCTTTTCAGAAAGAGCTTGAGAAGTTTTTGCAGGAAGCTTATCTTTGTGAGTTAAAAGAATTGGATATTCCCTTTTAGAAGCATAGGGAGAGATAGCTAATGCATCAGCAAAGTTTAATCCTAGAGCAACAATAGCTGTTTGAGTATTACCTAGTTGGCTTGCAATATTATAGGCTACTTCAAATCGATCCTGCCCACCAATTCTAGTTACATTTTGGACACTAAGCGATTTAGCTTCGCTGATTACATTTTCAGAAACACTCCCGGGTCCGCCAATTACAATTATATTCTTAGGTTTTAATCTTTGAATCTCTGATTTTGTTATTGGAGTTAGACGATCTTTGTGAGTTAATAGGATTGGTGCGTTTTGTTTAAATGCCAATGGACCTGCTGCTAGAGCATCAGCATAGGCGTTATAATTTGCAATGACAACTGTTTCAGCAATTGGCCAACCCTCTTTTGAAATGTTAACAGCAACTTCAAATCTATCCTTTCCGGTTATACGATCAGGTGATGTGGCATTTACAGTAGTAGAATTTGCTAAAAAAACAACTAGAAAAATAATGATTAACTGGCTAAACTTTTTCATATAAATACCTCCAATAATAATCTATTAATATATACATATAGTATATAATTGCGATATTCTAAATTACTATAAAAATATTAATATTGTTTAATCCCGAGACTATAACCAGTGTCTGTTTATTAACAAAAACTGAGTTGCAGAATTGATAATAGTTGGAAATGAAAAGATAAATAATATATTATAGAATATGTATAATAGGTATATTTAAGATGCGAAGTAATAGTATAAAAAGAAAAAGGGCTTTGAAACAGTTGTATATCATAAACAAAACAATTGATGAAAACTACTATAAAAAACTATAGTTTTTTTAGGAGGACTCTAAATGGCAATACTTGTAACTGGTGGCGCAGGGTACATTGGTAGTCATACATGTGTTGAACTTTTGAATAATGGTTATGAAGTGATAATAGTTGACAACCTTACAAATAGTAACATAGAGGCAGTCAACCGTGTTAGACAGATAACAGGTAAAAAGATAACATTTTATAAAAGGGATCTTCTAGATAGAGAAGGTTTACACAAAATATTTTCTGAGAATAAGATTGATGCAGTCATTCATTTTGCCGGTCTAAAGGCGGTAGGGGAATCAGTGAAGATTCCGCTTCATTACTACTATAATAACTTAACAGGTACCCTTGTGTTATGCGAGATTATGAAGGAATATGGTGTTAAAACACTTGTGTTTAGTTCATCTGCTACC
Organism: Metabacillus sp. GQ13; assembly: GCF_059758525.1. Lineage (NCBI taxonomy): Bacteria > Bacillati > Bacillota > Bacilli > Caryophanales > Bacillaceae > Metabacillus > Metabacillus sp. GQ13. The sequence continues at coordinate 100,080 of NZ_JCAXET010000010.1, read as the reverse complement.
GTTTATGGTATACCTAAAACAGTACCTATCTCAGAGAATGAACAACTTGGATCAACAAATCCATATGGTAGAACTAAATTAATGATTGAAGAGATTCTTAGAGATCTTTATCTATCAGACGATGAATGGAGTATTGCTCTATTGCGATACTTTAATCCATTCGGTGCTCATCCTAGTGGAAAGATTGGTGAAGATCCAAATGGAATCCCCAATAATTTAATGCCATATGTTACACAAGTAGCTATAGGAAAGTTAAATGAGCTAAGTATTTTTGGAAGAGATTACGAAACAATAGATGGAACTGGTGTGAGAGATTATATTCATGTAGTAGATCTAGCTGAAGGTCATTTAAAAGCACTTGAAAAAGTTATGTCCTCTAATAATGTTGATGCTTATAATCTAGGCACTGGAAAAGGATACAGTGTATTAGAAATGGTTAAAGCTTTTGAAAAAGTATCTGGAAGAAAAGTCCCATATAAATTTGCGGATCGTAGACCAGGAGATATTGCAAGCTGCTATGCAGATCCTACTAAGGCTAAAAGTGAACTTGGATGGGTTGCAAGGAGAGGGCTCGAGGAAATGTGTACTGATTCATGGAGATGGCAATTAAATAATCCAGATGGTATGAAATAGAAAATGGCTATTTTGCAAATTGTCTTTTAGCTTAAAGTAGAAATAATGATTTTAATTCAAAGTGTAAAACTATATGGAACATTATCCATGTAGTTTTTTTGTGTGAAAAAAGTTTAAAATCAAAGTTAAAGAAAGGATATATTCCCTATAAAGTTCTTAAGAGTGATTGTTTCCATGTTATAATAGTAACTATCCTTAAATCAGCTATGGGTTTAATTGACTATTTTCCTTTAGGAATTGTGTGTTCTAATGGGGAAAGTTTATAGCTACTTAGGGATCTTTATTTCGCATGTTCAATCATAAATTTGATAGGGAGTGGAAAATAATAAAATTTTTAATGCAATTCATATTAATCCTATTTAAGTTACTTATTCTATCCTATTATTTAACCGGTCACTTCCAAGGTAATATGATAATACGAGAATTACCTTTCTTATTATTTGGATTGACTCTAATAATGCTTTTGTTTAAAAGGTATAACGTGACTGCACTTTTTGTTTATCAAATTTTAATTTCTATGTTGTTTTTAACCTTTGCTGTATATGTTAGGTATTTTGGGACATTGCCAACATATTATGATCTATTCCAAATTAATCAAGTAGGTTCAATCTCAGATACTATCTTTTTATTATTAAGTGCGAAGGATTTTATCTATTTTGTACTTGATCTATTCGTCTTAATCGTGTATTTATTACTATTAAAAAGGTCAGAAAAAAGTGAGTCTATTCTATTAAATAAAGTGATTCTGTTTGGGGCATTCATTATTATCATGATTCAATGTTATAGTGCAAGAAATGAATTAATAATTGATCCTTTACAGACGGCTAGTAAAAAGGGAATATTCACCTATGAATCAATTCAAATTTACCAAGATGTACGATCCGAGCTAACTTCGCAAGAAAGAAAAGAGGTTACAAATAAAGAAATAATGGAGTTAAAAGGAATTCAGGAACTCAAGATGTCTGAACGGAAGTACTTTGGAATTGCCAAAGATAAAAATGTCATTGTAGTTCAATTAGAATCTTTTCAAAACTTTCTTATTGGGGAAAAAATTAATGGGGAAGAAATAACACCAAACCTAAACAGTTTAATTATGGAAAGTTTATATTTTTCAAATGTATATCAACAAATTGGAAAAGGGAATACTTCTGATGCAGAATGGTTAAGTAATACTTCATTGTATCCTGCGGGTGATAAACCAAGTTCGAAAGTATACGAAAATAAAATTGTTCCATCTCTACCACGTATACTTAATAATAAAAATTATGTCACATCAACTTTTCATGCTGATAAAATAGCTTATTGGAATAGGGTAAAGCTATATCCTGCCTTAGGTTTTCTTGAATCATATGATATAGATTACTTTGGGAATGAAGATATCGTAGGAATTGGCCCGTCTGATGAAGTACTCTATAAAAAAACGATTAATAAACTTAAACAATATGAAAAAAACAATCAAAAATTTTACTCTCAGGTGATTAGTTTAACTAGTCATACTCCCTTTGAAATGCCTGCAAGTAAAACCTTACTAGAATTACCTCCAGAATATAAAGGGACACATACAGGTAATTACCTTGTTTCATCTCATTATTCAGATTATGCCTTAGGGGAATTTATTAAGGGGTTAAAGAATGAAGGGTTATGGGAGGATACGTTATTTGTCGTGTACGGTGATCATTCTGGATACCACCCTAGAACGTCTGATACAGATGAACAACACTTATTTAAAGAATTAATGGGTAGAAGATATAATCTTATTGATCGATATAATATTCCTTTAATAATAAAAGCACCAAATGGACCAAATGGAGAAATTGACCATTTAGGAGGGCAAATTGATATTATGCCAACAATTACTAATTTACTGGGGGTTTCTTTAGAGAAGCAAGTTCACTTTGGTCAAGATTTAGTGAACTATGAAGAAAATCTGTTAGGTATGAGGTATTACCAACCAACAGGTAGCTATTTTTACGGAGATATTTTGCTAATCAATAATACTGATAAGGAAAATAGGAAAGTTTATAGCCTTCCAGAGAAAAAACTTATCCTAAATGATGAACAATACCTATCAGATAAGGGCGAGTATGAGGATAGATATCAGAATTTACTTAAACTTCTTTCGTTATCTGATTCATACAATCAAAGCTTACCTGAAAATAAGTAAAAAATTAAAATACCATTAATTATAAAAACCCCAAAAGCTGGTTGTATCCACTTTTGGGGTTTTTGTTTATAAGAAGTTTTATATTTCTAAAAAAATATAAATTCTCTATATTAGTTAATAAAGATTTCAATAAAGGGAAATATTCTTGTTAAAAGTACTTTATATAAAAAGGGTTATAAAATATGATCACGAATAGTATGGTGATCCTATTTATTAACAGGAGTGAGTTCAGGAGCAAAAGAATCATATCTTTTTTAAATTTTTAACATAATGGTCGAAACCCTTTTTAAAATTCCCTAATTTATAGAGAATATTTCTCTTAAATAGCACCTTTGATCATATAAATAAAACAACTTGAATAAAGCTATAAGTAACTATACTTTTTCTCTGATTAATAATCCTAATATTTGTTTTACTATATATTAATTTTGATGAGGTGGATCCTATGCAAATAAAGAAAGCAATAATTCCCGCAGCAGGTTTAGGGACGAGGTTTCTACCTGCAACCAAGGCTCAGCCTAAAGAAATGCTTCCTATAGTTGATAAGCCAACAATTCAATACATAATAGAAGAAGCAGTGGCTTCTGGAATAGAAGATATCCTTATAGTTAGTGGTCGTGGTAAGAGGGCAATAGAGGACCACTTTGATAAATCGTATGAGCTTGAGGAAACGCTGGCTCACAAAGAAAAATGGGACGTGTTAGAAGATGTGAAGCGAATATCAGAATTAGCAAATATTCATTATATAAGGCAAAAGGAACCTAAAGGCCTTGGACATGCCATTTACTGTGCACGTCGCTTTATCAATGACGAACCGTTTGCTGTCATGCTAGGTGATGACATTGTTCAATCGGATACAAAGCCATGCTTAAAACAGTTAATTGATGTATTCTATGAGCATAATAGTACAGTGGTAGGTGTGCAAAGAGTATGCGATAAAGATGTATCGAAGTATGGAATTGTAAGTTATGATAAGAAAGAATTGGCAAGAGGTGTCTATCATGTGGATACCATGATGGAGAAACCAAGTCTAGAATTAGCACCTTCAAATAGTGCAATTATGGGCCGTTATATTTTGACGCCTACTATTTTTGAAATATTAGCAAATCTAAAACCAGGCTCAGGTGGCGAAATTCAGCTAACTGATGCATTAAAAATAATTTCCCAAAAAGAGAGAGTTTTAGCTTACCACTTTTCTGGAAGGCGCTATGATGTAGGTGATAAGTTAGGGTATTTAAAAGCAACAATAGATTTTTCGTTGCAGAGAGAAGATTTAAGAGATGAATTACTCACTTATTTAGAATCTACCATTTCAAAGCAAGAACGTATAGGGTATTAGGTATTTTTCGGGAGGGAAAAGCTTGGATATTACTATAGCTGGAACAGGATACGTTGGATTGGTAACTGGAGTTTCATTAGCAGAAATTGGGCACAAAGTTATTTGTTTTGATATTGATAAGGAAAAAATAAAAGCCTTAACGGCTGGAAGGTTACCTATATATGAACCTGATTTAGAGGAACTAATGATTGGTAATCAAAATGAGGGAAGACTTACGTTTACTTCAGAAGCGATGATTGCTTTTGGGCATCCTGAAGTTATCGTCATAGCGGTCGGTACACCTGAAAAGATAGACGGATCAGCAAATTTGTCATATGTAGAAAGAGTTTCAAGGGATATTTCTGCTTTCTTATCGAGAGATAATGTCATAGTGGTGACGAAAAGCACAGTCCCTGTTGGCACGAATAAAAAGATCAAGCAGTGGATAGAAGGAAATTATCAACGCTCAATTAATATAGATATTGTGTCCAATCCAGAATTTTTACGAGAGGGATCAGCAATTTATGATACCTTTAATGGTGATAGAATAATCATTGGTAGTGAACAGAAGGAAGCCGCTAGAAAGATAGAAAAGATGTATGAGCCCTTCCATATTCCTATTGTTCATACTGATGTGGAAAGTGCGGAAATGATAAAATACGCATCAAATGCTTTCTTAGCGACAAAAATAAGTTTCATTAATGAGATAGCAAACATATGTGAAAAGGTTGGGGCGAACATAGAAGATGTTTCAAGAGGGATTGGAATGGACCAACGAATTGGTTCGAAATTTCTCCAAGCGGGAATTGGTTATGGTGGTTCTTGTTTTCCAAAGGATACAAAGGCCCTTGTACAACTTGCTGGTGATGTTAAGCATCGTTTTCAATTATTAGAGGCAGTCATTGAGGTAAATAATAAACAACCTTTATTACTTTTAAGGAAAGCAAAGGAATTAGTTGGTTCCTTTCAAGGAAAACGTGTTGCAATACTTGGTGTAGCATTTAAATCAAACACAGATGATATTAGAGAGGCAGCCTCTTTAGTTTTAATTAAAGAACTAGTGAACGAAGGGGCACAAATAAATATTTATGATCCAGTAGCATTAAATAATGCGAAAAAGGTATTGAATGATACTGTTAGTTATTATGAATCTATTGATCAGGCAATTATGAAAACAGAATTAGTGATTATTGCAACAGAATGGGAGCAAATTGTTAATTACCCACCAATGCAATATAAGGAGCTAATGAGTCATCCGCAAGTCATAGATGGAAGAAATTGTTACTCGTTAAATGAAATGTCCCGTCTAGGCATTACATATGCTTCAGTTGGAAGAGAAACTACTCGTTGATCTCCTAACTAAACATCTAACTTTTATAAAAGCACCACAAGAATCGTAACTTACAGTAAGAAACGATTCTTGTGGTGCTTTGTATTACCTTATTTAATCATTTTAAAAATATATCATTATTTACTGAAGCATTGCCGCCTAAAATCGTATAAGGGTTATTCTTTATATATAATTTAGTTGAATCTGGTAAAGAGTCTGGTCTAGTTAACAATAAAGCACCTTTACTTTTTGCTATCAGGATTGAACCTGTTAGTGCATCTGCAAACGATAATCCTGTTGCAATATAAAGGTGAGTTTGGTCAGTGAAATGTGTTCGATAAATATTTGCTGCTACTTCATATCTGTCTTTTCCACCAATTCTAGTAGCATTAGGAAGTTGTGATGACAGATTTGAACCTACACTCCCTTCTCCTCCAATTATTTCAGAGTTATTAATGGAGTGAGTTTGTAGCAGTTGATGAATAACATTAGGAATTTTATTGTTTTTAACTAAGAGAATAGGGTATCCATTTAGAGATGCATAGGGTGCTATTGCAAGTGCGTCAGCAAATACTAAACCATTTGCAACAATAACCTTTTCCCAATTATTTAATTCCATAGCAATCTTACCTGAAACCTCAAACCTATCTTTACCACCTATCCGTCTAATTTGAATTCCTTCTTTTTGTAATTGTATCTCTACTTGTTTTGATACACTCCCTTCTCCACCAATTATCACAACTTTTTTTGCGTCTAACCGCTTTATCTCATTAAGTGTGCGATTGTTAATTTCTTCTTTCTGCGTTAACAATATAGGTGAATTATATTTAAAAGCAAGGGGAGAGGCAGAGAGTGCGTCAGCAAATGCTAAGTAGTTCGAAATAAAGACTGTATCAGCTGATATCCATGTTTCTTTTGAAACGTTAACTGCAACGTCAAATCGATCATTACCATCTATACGTTCAGGTAAGTTTGGAGCTTGGACAAGTCCAAATCCATAAAGGGGGTCTCTCCCCTTTGTTCCAAGATCTAAAGCTTGAGAAGTAAGAAGCTGACGTAATTTGCTCGATTCGAGCGTTGGATATGCTTCTTTTAATAGTGCCATTGTACCTGAGACAAAACCTGCAGCCATTGATGTCCCATTCTTTTTAACGTAACTGTTAGTAGGAATGGTACTATATATGTTTTCTCCTGGAGCTACTATTTCAATCTCATCTCCTGTAGCTGAAAAGCTTGATCTTGTTAACATTTCATTTACCGAACCAACCCCAATGACAGAAGGATATTTGGCAGGATAATTTATCGTGTTACCTAAACCGTTCGGTTCACCAGTGTTTCCCACTGCAGCTACAACAATGATTCCCTTCGATTCCGCTCTCTTCAGCATTGCTTGTAGTACATTCGAATGATCAATAGAACCTAGACTTAAATTGATAATATTTACATTTGAATTAATAGCCCAATCTACTCCAGCCGCTAGATCTGAAAGATATCCGTCACCATTTTGATCTAACACCTTGACGCCATAAAGGAATGAATCAGGTGCAATGCCTACTGTCCCATAATTATTGTCTTTTGCTGCGATGATTCCTGCTATATGAGTTCCGTGCCCATTGTCATCTTTATAGGACGTTGTATATGATACGAATGATTTACCGCCTGCTATAGCCAGGTCAGGATGAGAGGAAATTCCAGTATCAACAACCGCTATTTTAATATTGTTACCGGAATAATTTAAAGGGGTATTGTGGGGTGGTAATATCTTCTGGGTTCCCCAACTTATTCTTTGATCAAGGGATTCAATTTTTTGTTCCTTTTCAACTGAGTAAACAGTTGGTTCTTTAAGTAAGGAAGGAATCAATTCCTTTGGTAATCTTACTTTAGCTGCGGAAATACTTTCAAATTTCTCTAAAACTTCACCATTGAATCTTTCAATTACCTCTGAATTAATACTATCATTAAATAAAACTAGAAAATTAGTTGTAGTAGTGTTAGATGCGAATGTAAAGGTACTATGAGTTGGAAAAAAACAGAGTACAATTAATAGAATAATAATCTTTTTTATGGTAGTTCATCCTTTCGGTACAATAATTATAGTTTAGTATAGTCAGATATCATTTCATTATATATAGATAGAGTTAAAAGTAGTAGTTAATTTTACATGTTAAGTTAAAAAATTTATGTTATCTTAATAAACAGAAGGTATTTTTCGCAAAGATTGTGGTTTCTTGTAAATGATCTTTACACGTAAAAGTTTCTATTTGGAAAAGTAATTAAACAATATCAAAGATAAGAAAGGGAGATGAATATGAATAAATTTGTTGCCGTATGTTCTTTGTTTTTAGTTCTAACTGCTTGTGGTACCCAGGATGATACAACTGAGTCTAAGGGAGTGGAAACAAAAACAGTAGAAGAAACAGAGGTTGAAACAGAATCAACGGATGATAAATTCCAAGTTGCGAGTGGCGCTTATATAGGTGAAATAGACGGTCGTACAATTGAAATTGATACTGAATCAGGTGTAAAAGCATTCTTTATTCCTGATGATGAGCAAAGTGATTTACTAACTACTTTAGATGAAGGATCAGAAGTAAAAGTAGAGTATTTTGAAAATGATGAAGGACGTCTTCAAATAAAAAGTATGGAAAAATTAAATTAGTAACAACAAGAAGGTTTGGCTATCTAGCCAAACCTTTTTAATTTGAGAAAAACTATTTTAATATCCACTAATAAACTGAATAATATACCAATCCAATAAAAATATCTTCCATTTATCAACAATTTCTGCAAAAACCATTTACTAGTAACCTATTTTTTGTTAGATTTAAATAGGTTTAATAGACTTAAAGTACGAGATTAATAATATTATGGAGGTTTGTAATGAATGAGAAATAGGTCATTAGTCACAATTGTGTTAATTTGTACTATCCTAATTATATCACCATTCTTTAGTAATTCAGCAAAAGCATCATCATCAATCTCTGTAAAGTTAGCTAACTATATTGGAAATACATCACAGGTGAATTTTAAGACAACAGGTAATTATAAATTAGCTAATAGTAACGTTAGATTGTCAGGTGATAATCGCTTTGAGGTTGCAAATAACGTTGCTTCAAGTGGTTGGGGTAAATCTAAAACAGTTATTGTTGTAAATAATTTAGCTTTTGCTGATGCATTAGCCGCAACACCGTTAGCATATAAATATGATGCTCCAATATTACTCACAAGATCAGAAAGGCTTACCGCTGAAACTAAGACGAAAATAAAGGAATTAGGTGCTAGTGAAGTCATTATTATTGGAGGTACAGGTAGCGTATCAACAAGTGTTGAAAATGAGCTCAGGTCTTTTATAACAACTGTCGGAAGAATTGGTGGGCAAGATCGATATGAAGTTTCACAATTAATTTCAGAGAAAGTTGGGAATCCAACCAACGCTATTATAGCTAATGGGCTAGCATTTGCTGACTCTTTATCGATCGCTCCTTATGCAGCGATAAAAGGAATTCCAATTATCTTAACAAAAAGTAATGAACTTCCGGATTATACTAAGGCTGCTTTAAAAGGAAAACAAAGTGTTCTGGTTGTTGGTGGAGAAGCTAGCGTCAGTCCAACTGTCTATAATCAACTGGCTGGTTCATCTAGAATTGGTGGAAAGGACAGATATGAAGTATCTGCAAATGTGATCCGAAAGCTTAATTTACCAGCAAGTTCAGCATTTATTTCAACTGGTTTAACATTTGCTGATGCATTAACAGGTTCCGTTCTTGCGGCTAAACAGAACTCGCCGTTATTGCTAACAAGACCAGATCGTTTACCCGATCAGATTGCGAATGTGATTAATGATAAAGGAACATCAACTTTTACTATTCTAGGTGGTCCGGCATCAGTTAGTGAAAAAGTCGTAAACAGTTTGCCTAATGAGGTGAATTTGACGTCAGGTACAAACTATGTGGTGAAAGTTTTAGATGGTAGAATCAACCTCTACAAAGGGAATGAAAAAATTAAGGACTTTGGGAGCTCAAGTTTTACACTTGTCCCTTCAGCCTATAACTCAAGCAATACAATTACTATTAATAGTAATGTAAAGTATCTAGGTAAAATGGAGTTTATCATTGAAAGTAATGTAAATGTGAGACCAATAAATAGGGATATACCATTTGAAGATTACCTAAAAGGTGTTGTTCCAATGGAAATGCCAGCAAGCTGGAATATAGAGGCTTTAAAGGCGCAAACAGTTGCTGCGAGAACATATTCAATTGATGATTTAGGGAAATCTGTTTTAGATACTCAAGCTTATCAAGTGTATGGTGGCTACAATTGGCATTCCAATTCAAATCGTGCAGTTGACGAGACGAAAGGGAAGGTTCTTAAATCAAATGGAAAATTAATATCTGCTGTCTTCTCAGCTAGTAACGGTGGATATACAGAGTCTAACGCTAATGCTTGGAACTCTACACAAGTTTCTTACTTACAAGCAAAGGAAGATAAATTCGATAATAATTATATTTGGGATTATTCGATTAAAAAAACACAGCTAGAAGCACTTGACCTTTCTCATCCTGCTAATTGGTGGTGGGTTAAGGACGAAACAGAAGCAAGTAAATTAAACGGAATTAAAAAATGGCTAAAAACAAATGTCCATCCAAATACTGATATAAAAATCTCATCAGTTAATGAAGTGAAAATAGACCCTGCTAAGAATTCTAGCGGACGAAGTTTAAGAGGATCGATAAATGTAGACTATTATATGAGAGACCTAGCTAATATCAATAGCCCAAGTAAAGGTTTTATAGTTGAAAGTGGAGAATTGAAGAAATTTAGCCGAACTATATCAGTCTCTATGGAAGAGATTAGAAGTTTACTAGGTACTACTTCTTTGAAAAGTACACTAGTCCATAATGTTACTTATGTGGATACAACTGATCAAATTAAAATAAGTGGTAGTGGTTTTGGTCACGGAGTTGGCTTAAGTCAATATGGAGCAAATAACAGAGCTAAAGAAGGTCAAAACTATATAGAGATATTGTCATTTTACTATCCGGGAACACAACTAGTAAATTATTAATAAAAAGGGGTCCTTAGACCTCTTTTTATTTTGCGTAATAGTACAGACGATATACCTATATTTAAATAAATTTTTGAAAATATCTAGGTTTTGGTAAGAAAGTTTGATATATTTGTCGAAAAGATACTTTTGGAGGTACGAAATTTGCGAAAAATATTAATCGCCATGATGACTTTACTTATAGTTTTTAGTCTTATAGGACAAAAGACTTATGCTTCTGGACAAACAGATAGACTTGATGGTAGTGATCGTTTTGAGGTTGCTGTCAATATATCTAAGAAAGGATTCTCCAATGCTGAAACAATTGTAATTGCTAATTCAAATGCATATGCAGATGCATTAGCTTCTGCTCCACTTGCATACCAGTATAATGCACCTATTTTGCTTAGTCGAGAAGATCATCTAACCGATCCAACAAGAAACAGAATAAAGGAACTCGACCCTAAACGTGTAATTGTTGTCGGTGGAACAGGTAGTATCAAAGAATCTGTTCTTAAAGAGATTCGTAATCTGGGAGTTTCACAAGTTGATAGAATAGCAGGAAAAGACCGCTATGAAGTTGCTAGTAAAATTGCATCTTATATTAAACCTAATTCAAAGGCAATTGTAACATATAGTTTAACGTTTGCAGATTCCTTATCAATTGCCCCTTTCGCTGCTAGAAATGGAATACCAATACTCCTTACAGATAAGACAAAACTACCACAAGAAACAAAAAATGCCTTGTCTTCTAGAAAGGTAAGTGAATCTATTGTAATTGGTGGAGAAGGAAGTATCGGTAATATTGTAATGAATCAATTACCTGGAGCATGGAGAATAGGTGGTAGTGATCGTTATGAGGTTGCTGCAAATATAGCCAAGAAAATGCCTTATACTTCACAGAAAGCGTATATTGCAACAGGTTTAACATTTGCAGATGCCTTAACAGGTTCGGTCTTAGCTGCAAAGGAAAATGCACCAATGTTATTGACTAGAACAGATCGTATACCAGATCCAATTAACTCTCTTATAAGAGACAAGGGATATGACTCCTTTACCATTTTAGGTGGATTAGGCTCAGTTCAACAAAGGGTTGCATCAAAACTCTCAGGTCCTCTTGCAGGACTTAAAATTGTCGTAGATGCCGGTCATGGAGGAACAGATCCTGGCGCTGTTGGCAATGGAATAAAAGAGAAAGATATTGTATTAGATATTACAAAGAGAGTTAGTAGTAAAATTGATAATGCTGGTGGAGAACCAATTTTACCGAGAACAACTGACACATATGTTGAATTAAAGGATCGAGTAGCAAATGCAAAAAATGAAGGTGCAGATGCATTTGTTAGTATTCACATAAATTCATTCTCAAGCTCTGCACCTAATGGAACTGAAACGTATTGGAATGCGCAATATTCAGGCCCAGAAAGTAAGGAACTTGCTCAGGATATTCAAAGCCAATTAATAGCAAAATTGGGAACCAATGACCGTGGAGTAAAAGAAGCTGGATTCTATGTTATAAAAAACACTCCTATGCCAAGTGTTCTGGTAGAAGTCGCTTTTATATCAAATTCATCTGATGCTGCCAAACTAAAAGATCCAAATTTCAGAGAAAAAGTATCTCAAGCTATTTATAATGGAATAGTTAACTTTTACGAGAGAAGATAAATGTCAGAGTAACAGGTAGGTAATAACTACTTGTTACTTGTTTTATATAGAGGGGAATTAATTGATAAATGAATCACGTATTTAAAATATTTTTATTATTTTCAACCATTTTTATTATTATTTTAACGAATAATAATTCGGTTTCTGCAGATGAAGCATCATCAGAAAGAATATCAGGGAAAGATAGATTTGAAGTAGCTGTGAATATATCAAAGAAATGGCCGAACTCTCAAACGATATTTCTAGCAAATTATAATGCGTTTGCTGATGCGCTTTCTGCCTCGCCTCTTGCATTTAAATACAACTCTCCAATTTTATTAACACATTCAAATAAACTAACTCTAGTAACGAAAAAGGAGATAGTTAGACTTCATGCAAAAGAAGTTGTTTTAGTTGGAGGAGTAGGAAGTATTAATGATACCGTGCTATCAGAACTAAAAGAAATGGGTATTCAGGTAAGGCGCATAGGAGGAAAAGACCGTTTTGAGGTTTCAGCAAATATTGCCAAAGAAATTGGTAATAAAGAAAAAGGTATAGTAGCCCTTGGATTAAATTTTCCTGATGCTTTATCAATCGCCCCTTATGCTGCCATGAATCAAATACCAATATTATTGACAAGGCAGAGATCTATTCCATCTTCCATTAAGGAAGTTGTCACTAAAATGGAATCATTCATTGTTGTAGGTGGTGAAGGAAGTGTTAGTAAAGATGTATATAATCAATTAGCAAATCCAATTAGAATTGGTGGAAAAAATCGCTATGAAGTTTCAGCAAATGTTGTAAGACAATTAAAAATGCCAGTAAATAAAGCTTACATTGCTACAGGTCTCACTTTTGCTGATGCATTAACAGGTTCCGTTTTGGCTGCAAAGGATGGAGCACCGATGCTATTAACAAACTCAACTTCTATACCAAAGGAAATACAAGGGATATATAAACAATACTTGATTGAGAAATTTACTGTATTAGGTGGAACTGCATCAGTTTCAGATAACTTAATGCTATCCATTCAATACCATAAAAAATCAAATTCACCAATTATCTATCTTGTTCCCCATGCCGATGATGAAGTCTTAACATATGGGATTGATATTCGCAATCAACTTACTGAGGGTAGGGAGGTCTATTTAATCTTATTTTCAAGAGGTGACGATTCGGGTGCAAGAGATATAGTGAACGGTGCATATGATGAGGAATCAGCAAAAGCTAGTAAGGTTGGTTCGACGGTCATTTGTTGGCTACATGGTACCATACATGACCCTGAGAAGGAACATTTTATGCATGGCTATATAGATGTTGCTACTTTTGGTGATATAAGGGTAGAAGATTTTTATAAAGCAGGAAAAGCATTAGGAGTTCCAAGAGAACAAATTATATCAGAGGCAATTCCGGAAAAAGAATTTACCGAAGAAAATCTTCAAGCCATTATTAGAAAGTATGTGCAGAGCTTCCCAGATGCAGAGTTTAGGACAATGTCTCCAATTGATGGTCATCTTCCACATGCAAAAATAGGTAGGGCATTAAGTCAAATGGAATCGAATGGTGAAATCAGCTCAAATAAAACAATGTATTTCTTATCTGTATTTACAGACAGAGTCTTAGGGCGAAATATTGCAAATGAGTTTATGATTTTGCTTAACAGTAAATCTGAAGAGGACAACCTAATTCAAGCTGTTAACATTTACAAGAAGTACGATCCGAAAAATGGGTTTTATGCTACAGGATATCACTCAGTATCTAGTCAATTTGAATCCCTATTGAAACATCCGTACGTCCAAGCACATTACTGAAATTCAATTTTCAGTACTTATCTATAGTATGTGATGATCCAGAATAAAACTGTAGTGTATTTATCTCCTTTGAAGGTAAAAACCGGGATTTGGAAATTTGACATGAAAACAAGAGGAAATAGGTTAAAATAATAAATATATAGTGCACTTTACTCATTGTCAAAAAACATCCATTGATTAAAAATAGATATGTGTTAAAATTTTAATCGAATAAGTCCGAATTAATTAAAGGAGACTTTATGATGGTTAATCAATTAGTATTTGCTGGAATAGCATCATTTCTGACTGTATTGTTATTAACACCTTTCGTAATAAAATTAGCAGTCAAAATCGGTGCAGTTGATAATCCAAACAATAGAAAGGTTCATAGTAAAGTTATGCCTAGGTTGGGTGGATTAGCCATTTTTATAGGTGTTGTCGTTGGCTTTTTTGTTGCTGGATTACATGATGAAAAAATTGTCTCAATATCAATTGGGGGTATCCTCATTATTATAATTGGGATATTAGACGATAAATATCAGTTATCAGCAAAAAGTAAATTTTTAGGACAGTTAATTGTGGCAGGAATAATTGTTAATTCTGGGCTTACGGTAGAATTTCTAACTATACCACTGGTCGACAAATTTGATTTAGGGTATTGGTCAATACCTGTAACAATCTTTTGGATTGTAGGAATAACGAATGCGATAAATTTGATAGATGGACTTGATGGTCTTGCAAGTGGAATCTCTGCAATAAGCATTGGAACAATTGCAATAATGGCTGGTATGAATGATAAGGTATTAATTCTGACATTAGCGATTATCATTTTTTCGAGTACAGTAGGATTTTTATTCTTTAATTTCCACCCTGCTAAAATTTTTATGGGAGACACGGGAGCCCTATTCTTAGGGTATAGTATATCAATTCTATCTTTATTAGGACTATATAAAAGTGTTACACTTTTTAGTTTTATTATACCTATCATTATTTTGGGCGTGCCTATTTTTGATACATTATTTGCTATTATTAGGAGGCTTGCAAATAAAAAGCCTATCTCAGCACCTGATAAATCACATCTTCATCATCGTTTGTTAGTAATGGGTTATTCACATCGAACAACAGTATTAATTATTTATGCACTTGGGATTTTATTTAGTGTTGCAGCATTGATCGTGAATACTTCTACAATGTTTGTTACAATACTTATCGTTTTAGGATTACTGATCATTTCACAGGTTATTGCAGAAGTTATTGGTTTAGTAAATGAACGATATAAACCATTTATTAAGTTTTATAAACGTGTTTTTGGAAAACAATAAGAAATGCTGTAGGAGTACCTACAGCTTTTTTTCAATACAGATGAATATGTGGTGAAAAGGAATGAAAAAAAAGGTTCTAGTACTTATGACAAATCGTTATCCCTATCCTCCTGGAGAGGAATTTATTTTTAACGAACTAGAAATGATCCATCAAATGTTTGATGAAATATTGATACTACCTATTAACAGTAATTATTCACCAACCATACCTAAAGAAAGGCTAGTTAAGTCGAATATCAAAGTATGGGAAAAGGAAAATAATAAAGAAAATACTGGTCATATCTCAAATGCCTTACAAACATTAATTAATCCACTCGGATTGAAATGGATTATAAAGGACTTAAGGAGAGCGCTAAAAAAGAATATCAAGGCTCCATTAATACTGATAAATTGGGTCTCAATAGCATTATCCCTACTCCCGGACTTGAAAATAATTCAGAACCAGTACAATACTGAAGAGAATGAACTTTATTATTATTCGTATTGGTTAACACCTTCAGCTCTTGCTCTTTCAATGTTGAAAGGAAAAGAAGAGATAATAGCAATTTCACGTGCTCATGGCGGAGATATATATGAAGAGAGACATAGCTCTAATTATCTTCCGTTACAAAAAGAAATGATCTTAAGTTTAGATAAGGTTTTATCGATATCGGAGAATGGATATAAAACCTTATTGTCTAAGGGTGAAAACCTTGAGGGGAAATTAGATATAAGCCGTCTTGGTACTATAGGAGTGAATCTAGGAAGTAATAAAACCTTTCATGACCAAGAAATACATATTGTTTCATGTTCATATTTGAAACCTGTCAAAAGAATACCTTTACTTGTTGATGCACTAAAAATGTGTAAGCATCAGGTTTATTGGACACATGTAGGAGATGGGGAACAACGCAAAGACATTGAAAAGGCCCTAGAAAACCTACCTGAACATATACATGTTGACTTAATTGGAAACATGTCAAATAAAGATGTATTAAAATTATACAGTGATCAATCATTTGATCTCTTCATTAATGTTTCAGAAAGTGAAGGTATACCAGTTACCATTATGGAGGCATTTAGCTTTTCAATACCTGTAATAGCGACAGATGTTGGTGGAACCTCTGAGTTGGTAAATAATCAAAATGGATTTCTTATTCCAAAGGAGATTTCTCCTAAGGATTTAGCAGAAAAAATTGATGAATTTGCAGCTCTAACTCTTAGAGAGAAACTATTTAAAAGTAAGGAATCGTTTAGAACGTGGAATAAACACTATAATGCGGAGAAAAACTATAAGGAGTTTGCTTCTTCCCTCCTCAGACTAGGTGATTCTGATGAGTAAAAGTAAAAATAGCTTTATATCTAATAGTATTATTACGTTTTCTAGGCAGTTAGGAAGTATAGTTATTGGACTAATCCTTTTAGTTATCTTAACCCGATATTTAGGTACAGATGGCTATGGGGAATACACACTGATAACCTATTTACCATTAATGCTACTAACATTTTTAAATCTCGGACTAAATTCATCAACAATTTATTTTGTTAGCAGGGAAGAGGTAGATCTAAACACAGCATTTAATACAAATGTCTTTTCTGCCCTTTTTCTTGCAGTTATTAGTATAATAATTGGTGGAATAAGTATAATCATACTTGCTAATACCAAATTTCAATCAATAGACCCACTATTAATTATCCTAAGTCTGCTTGCGCTCCCTTTTATGTTGTTAATGACTTTTCTACAAACTATTTTTCAAGGGCTTCAAGACTTCAAAAAATTTAATACGATTTTGTTGATTCAACAGACTGTAACTGTAATTTTCGTAGTTCTGTTTGTTGTTGTATTCAGACTTGACATACTTGGGGCTGTTTTCGGATTTATTTTAGGGTATGTCTTCTCAGTATCTTATGCTTTATATTATCTTTATAAAGTATATAATGTTTCCTTAAATATAAAGGAATACTCTTTTCCATTTCTAAGGAAATCAATAAAATATGGATTAAAAGCACATATTAGTAATATGATGACGTTTCTAAATTATCGTCTTGATATTTTTATGATCGGTTTTTTTCTAAACACAGGTGCAGTTGGCCTCTACTCAGCAGCAGTGAACATAGGTGAAAAACTGTCTATTTTCTCACAAGCTATTTCAAGTGTGTTACTACCAAGGATCGCGTCATTAAATGATGAGGATAGTCGAAATCGGATCACTTCTTTAGTTTCAAGAACGATTGTTATCTTTATTATCTTATTATCAACTGCTGTATACTTTATATCGGATTATCTTTTCCTTCTATTTGATGAATCCTTTAGTGAAAGTTCAAAGGTTTTGAAAATAATGTTAGTTGGTTTAGCTGCATTAGCTGTTGAAAAAATTCTATCTAATGACCTTGCTGCTAGGGGGAAGCCAGAGATCAACATGTACGTCTCAATTTTTAATGTCATTTTCAATGTGTTACTCAATATATACTTAATTCCAAAGTTAGGAATTTATGGAGCGGCTTTAGCTACAACCATTTCTTATACAGTTAGTTTCCTAATAAAAGTTATTATTTTTTCGCATGTGACAAAAATATCCTATAAGGATTTTCTCGTTTTTACAAAAGGTGATTTTCAGCTTTTTAAGAATATTGTTCAGAACACACTATTTAAGAGACTGAAAAAAGGTTAAGATCAAATAATCACCGATTTATAGTAGATTTAAGAAAACGATTATGGAAACTAAATTGAAGTGATTTTAAAAAAGTAATAAAATTGTAAAACAACTGGACTATGTAAATGGATGACAATACGATAAAATGATTATTGTGATACTGAAATAAGAAAGGATAAGATATCCTATGATTAAATTTGGAATTGTTGGATGTGGCCATATTGCTAAAAAGCATGTGGATGCTATTAAAAATGCAGAAGGTGCTGACCTGGTTGCAGTTTGTGACACTGTTGAGGAAAGAATGACTGAGTTTCTTGAAAATGACCGTGTTAAAGGATACACAGATATCGATGAACTTTTACAAGATGATTCTATCGATGTAGTGTGTATTTGTACTCCTAGTGGCTATCATGCAAATCTTGCAGAGAAGGTTGCTAGTTCAAAGAAACATTTAATAGTTGAAAAGCCTATAGCATTAACTTTAGATGATACAGATAGAATTATAAGTGCATGTGAAGAAAATAATGTAAAATTAGCAGTTGTTCACCCAAATAGATTTAGACCAGCCATGATTTTAGTAAAAGAACTGGTGGATGAGGGTAGGTTTGGAAAATTAAGTCATGCAAATGCAACTGTTAGGTGGAACCGAAACCAAGAGTATTACGACCAAGCCCCATGGAGAGGAACCAAGGCACTTGATGGTGGGGTTCTTATGAATCAAGCTATACATAACCTAGACTTGCTAGTATGGCTAATGGGTGATATAGATGAAGTATTTAGTATGGATGCCACTAGACTAAGAAAAATAGAAGCTGAGGATGTATCCACAGGAGTAGTACGTTTTAATAATGGTGCACTGGGTGTAATCGAGGCAGCTACAACAATATACCCGAAGAACTATGAAGAATCGATTAGTATTTTTGGAGAAAAGGGATCAATAAAAATTAGTGGTGCAAATGCTATTTTTATTGAACACCTTGAACTAGAAGGTTTATCACAAGATGAGAAAAATCATCTTATTAAGTCCATTCAAGATAACCCATTTGGTAAAACTGGCCATCAATGCATCATAGAAGATATAGTCCAAGCTATTAATCATGATAGTGAACCAGTTGTAACTGGTGTTGACGGAAGAAAGGCTTTAGAATTGGTTGTTTCATTAAATAAATCAGCAGAAACCAATTTGCCTATTAAATTCTAGTTGATATTAATTATTTAGATCTAACTAAAAGGATAGTGAGGAGATCATCATGAGTAATGTTAAAGATAATAAATTAGCTATTGAATTGTTAAGTAAAATAGAGGATAGATCAGCAACTATTGGTGTTGTAGGTCTTGGTTATGTAGGCCTACCATTAGCTGTTGAGAAAGCAAAGGCAGGCTATCAAGTAATTGGTTTTGATGTTCAACAAAAACGAGTTGATATGGTAAATGAAGGTATCAACTACATTGGAGATGTAGTTGATGAAGAGTTAAAAGAATTAATTGCAGCGAAGAAAATAATTGCTACAACAGATTACTCGAAAATTAGTGAAGTAAATGCTGTTGCCATCTGTGTACCTACACCATTAGATAAATATCAGCAACCGGATACATCATATGTAGAAAGTTCAGGTAAGGAAATATCAAAGTACTTACACTCAGGTATGCTTGTTGTATTGGAAAGTACAACTTATCCTGGAACTACGGAAGAGGTTTTAAGACCGATTTTAGAAGGAAAAGGCTTTAAAACAGGGGAAGATTTCTTTCTTGCATACTCTCCGGAACGAGTAGACCCGGGTAATAAACATTACAATACTAAAAACACACCAAAGGTTGTTGGTGGAGTAACTCCTGCATGTACTGATGTAGCTGGTGCATTATATAGTAGTGTTCTCGATGGTGATGTACATCTAGTATCTAGCCCAGCGGTAGCTGAAATGGAGAAGATATTAGAAAATACTTTCCGTCACATAAATATTGCGTTAGCAAATGAAATGGCTATCTTATGTGATAAAATGGGAATTGATGTATGGGAAGTGATTGATGCAGCTGCATCAAAACCATATGGATTTATGCCATTCTATCCAGGTCCTGGATTAGGAGGACATTGTATTCCGATTGATCCATTCTACTTAACATGGAAAGCTAGGGAATATAATTATCATACAAGATTAATTGAGATTGCAGGTGAAATTAATAACTCTATGCCTGAATTTGTTATTGATCGAACGATGAAAATGTTGAACCAAGACAAGAAATCACTAAATGGATCAAAAGTTGTTGTACTAGGGTTAGCCTACAAAAAGGATATAGATGATGTCCGTGAATCTCCTTCATTGTTGATTATAGAAGAATTGGAGAAATCAGGTGCAGACTGGATACCTGTAGATCCTCATGTTAGTCAGTTTAAATTTAGAGGTAATAATGTAGAAACAGTTGAGCTAACAGAACAATTATTAAAAGAAGCTGACATTGTCCTTGTCACAACTGACCATACTGAGTTTGACTATAAGCTAGTAGCTGAAACAGCTCAATCTATTTTTGATACACGGAATGCAATGAAAGAGTATAAGCATCTTTGTAAAAAATATGATCGGTTATAAAACAAATGAACCAGGCCCTATGGTCTGGTTCTCATTTGAGAATAAAAAGGAAGTTGATTATGTATAAAGTATGCCATTTAACCTCCGTACATCCTTCAAAGGATATTCGGATCTTTTACAAAGAGTGTGCATCATTAAAAAGAGCCGGTTTCGATGTAACACTTATAGTAGCGAACGGTGAAACTGAAGTAGAAAATGGTGTGAAAATAGTTGGCGTTGATGGAAAAGGTAGTAATCGTATAAGCCGAATGATTAAGAGCATTAAGGCTGTATATAAAAAGGCAGTAGAACTAGATGCTGATTTGTATCATTTCCATGATCCAGAGTTAATGTTTGTCGGTCTGCTTCTAAAAAGTAAAGGGAAAAAGGTCATTTATGATGTTCATGAAGATGTGCCTGAACAAGTATTATCAAAGCAATGGATTCCCGGTCCATTACGATCACTGATTTCAAAATTAGTAAAAGCAACAGAGAGGTATTCATCTAAGAGATTTGATGGTGTCGTTACAGCTACACCAACGATAAATAAACGATTTAAAACGTATAATAATCAATCTATTACAGTACATAATTTCCCTATATTGGAAGAGTTAATTGATCCACAATTAGACTTAGACAACAAAGAGTATAATCATACCGCACTCTATATAGGTGGCATTACAGAGCTGAGAGGGATTTATGAAATGGTTGCTGCTGTTGGATATGTAAATGAAAAACAACCATTTGTATTGAAGCTAGCAGGGAAGTATGCCCCAGAGTCACTCGAAGCTGAGGTTAAGAAAAGCGAAAACTATAAATACGTTGACCATTTAGGATGGCTGTCTAGAAAACAAATCAAAACTGAATTAGAAAGTGCCTTAGTAGGTCTCGTTACACTTAGACCAGAACCGAGATATGTCGTTTCTTATCCTATAAAAATGTTTGAATATATGGCTGCAGGTCTTCCAGTTATTGCCTCTAATTTCCCGCTTTGGAATGATATTTTAAAAGGTGAAAACTGTGGAATTAGTGTTGATCCACTACTCCCTGAAGAAATTGGTAAAGCAATTAATTGGTTAGTGGATAATCCCGAAGAAGCTCGATTAATGGGCAAAAATGGTAGAAAGGCAATTATAAACAAGTATAATTGGGAGCATGAGGCAGAAAATCTAGTACAAACTTATAAGAAGCTCCTTCCTACCAATCAAGGTGATAGGCAATGAAGATATGGATATTAAACCACGTAGCTTTAAAGCCAAATGAAAAAGGTATAACAAGACATTATGATTTAGCTAAATATATGGTGAAAAGCGGACATTCAGTTCGGATATTCGCAAGTAGTTTCCTTGCTTATCTATTTAAGTGGAGAGATCCTTTAAATAAGAATTATTCTGAAAATGTAAATGGTATTGAGTTTGATTGGGTTTGGACCTTACCTTACAAAGGAAACGGACCGAAAAGAATATTAAATATGATCAGCTACTTCTTCACTACCATATTTCGTGGTGTTTCTAGTAAGGAAAAGCCAGATGTGATAGTCGGATCGTCGGTTCATTTATTTGCTTGTTTAGCAGCATATGTTTTAAGTAGGGTGAAAAAGAGTAAATTTATTGTAGAAATTAGAGATCTTTGGCCAAAAACATTGATTGATTTTGGTGCTATGAGTAAATATCATCCAGTGGCTATCATGTTTGGGATGATTGAGAAATTCGTTTATAAAAAGGCTGAAAAGATTATTGTTACTCTCCCAGGAGCACATAAATATATTACAAGTTTAGGTATCCCAGAGGACAAAATTCACTTTATACCTAACGGAATTGATTTTGAGAGAATTATTGACCAAAATACGTCTTCTTCGTTAACAGAGGAGATTGAGATAATAAGGAAGAGTTTTCCTAAAATTGCTATGTATGTTGGTGCACATGGTATAGCAAATTCTTTGTCGACAATTATAGAGTCTAATCAGTATAGTAGGAGAAAGGACATTGCTTATATATTTATTGGAGAAGGTCCTGAAAGACCTAATTTAATAGAACAAGCAAAGAAATATAACAATATCTTTTTTCTTGATGCGATACCAAAAGGAGAGGTTCAATCAACTTTAGGGTTGGCTGATGTCTTGATGGTCTCAATGCTAAAAACAAAGTTATATCAGTATGGTATAAGTTTAAATAAGTTAAATGATTACCTATTATCTGGAAAGCCAATACTCTTCGCTGGAGAAGTATACAATGACATTGTGGTTGCGTCAGGAGCCGGGATTACGGTACCACCTGAAGATTCACTTGCATTTGCCGAAGGATTAAATGATTTGCTAGAATTAAGTGTCGAGGAAAAGCAATCTATTTCAATAAAAGGTTACCAATATTTAGACGAGCATCATAATATTGAAAAGTTAGCCAAGAGATTTTTAAATGTTTGTCAAGATAACAATACTTTAAATGAAAAAGTGAGGTCAAAATGATGAAAGTACCTATGTTAGATTTAACAGAACAATATCAAACACTAAAACCTGAGATTACTATAGCTTTGGATGAAGTAATGTCTAGTGCACACTTTATTCTGGGTAAAAATGTAAAAAAGCTAGAGTCGGATGTTGCGGAATTTAGTAGAGTGAAGCATGGTGTAGGTGTTGCAAATGGTAGTGATGCAATACATATATCTCTTTTAGGATGTGGAGTCGGTCCTGGTGATGAAGTAATTGTTCCAGCGTTTACTTTTTTTGCAACAGCAGGGGCTGTAGCTCGAGCTGGCGCGACACCAGTTTTTGTTGATATTGATCCAAAAACATTTAATATTGACCCAGACAAGGTTGAAGAAGCTGTTACAAACAAAACTAAAGCTATCATTCCTGTTCATTTATACGGACAAATGGCAGATATGGATCGCCTAAGTGCTATCGCCAAGAAGCATAATCTTGTTATTATTGAGGATGCAGCTCAAGCTATTGGAGCACAGTACAAAGGGAAAACAGTAGGAGAATTAGGAACAACTGCGGTATATAGTTTTTTCCCTACTAAAAACTTAGGTGCTTACGGTGATGCAGGTATGATTGTTACGAATAACGATGAAATTGCAGAGAAAGTAAGTGTGATTCGAGTACATGGTAGTAAACCTAAGTATTATCACAATGTTTTAGGTTACAATAGCAGATTAGACGAGTTACAGGCAGCAATTTTAAATGTTAAATTCCCACATTTAAATGATTGGAGTAAACAAAGAATTGAAAGAGCAAATAGATATACAAAATTCTTAAATGAGGAACTTAGTGGTATCGTAACGACTCCTTTTGTTGAAGAGCATAATTATCATGTATTCCATCAATATACACTTCGTGTTCCCAACAGAGATGGTCTACAGGAGTATTTAAAAGAGCAAGGTGTTTCAACAATGATCTATTACCCTAAGCCACTGCATTTGCAACCAGTATTTTCTGATCTCGGTTATAAAATGGGAGATCTGTCAATAACAGAAAAGGCAACAGAGGAAGCAATTTCACTACCAATGTTTCCTGAACTAAAGAAAGAACAACAAGAATATGTTGTTGAAAAAATCAAGGCATTCTATAATAAGTGAGTTGATTAAATAATGAAACCTTTAGAAATTGGCCAAAATGTAATAATTAAATCAAATGTTGAATTTGGTGAAAATGTTAGTATAGGAAATAACGTGATCATTTATGATGGTGTCAAAATTGGTAGCAATGTAACAATTCAAGATAATGCGGTAATCGGTAAACAACCTGCAAGAGCAAAGAATTCAATTCTACCAGAAATAAAAACACTGCCACCAACTATCATTGGAAATGGCTGTACAATTGGGACATCTTCTATTATCTATGCTAATGCAGAATTAGCAGACGATGTATTTGTTGCTGATTTAGCAACAATAAGAGAAAGAGTAACAATTGGTCATAAAACGATTGTAGGTAGAGGAGTAGCTGTAGAAAACGACTGTCATGTGGGAATTAAATGTAAATTAGAAACTAACTGTTATATTACGGCTTATTCCGAAATTGGTAATCATGTTTTTATAGCCCCTTGTGTCGTAACAACGAATGATAATTATATGGCTAGATCTAAAGAGCGGTACGGTAAATTCAAAGGCATCACCATTAAAGATGGCGGGAGAATTGGAGCGAACTCAACGATCTTACCTGGAAAGGTAATAGAAGAGGACGGTACGGTAGCAGCGGCAAGTGTAGTGACAAAGGATGTAAAACAAGAAGACTTTGTTCTAGGAGCCCCTGCAAAAGTATTTAAAAAAGTTCCAGATAACCAACTACTTAGAAATCAAGAATAAGGCTGTCTCACTACAGCCTTATTTATTTATGGAGTGAGTTTTATGCAAGTAAAACGACTGGCTACACAATTGCTATGTTCTTTATTAGGTGCTTTTTTGTTGGCATATATATTACATAGTAAAGTGCAATTTTCTGAAATTAATGATAAATTTAAGCTTGCAATTGTTATTACAAGTATTATCGTCTTTTTTATTTTATATAAGAGACTTTTTTGGAATTACAACTTTATGAGAGCATTATCATTTTATTTGCTTATAGCTTCTACTTTTATAGGCCCTGGATTAGTAAGTGTTTCTATTGGTCCTTTAAGCCTTTTTCCTTTTAGAATCCTGCTTGGAATTACCATGCTTTTTATTATTTATGATTTTTTCAAGAAAGAGAAAAGCATTTCAATTATGCAATATCCGGTTTGGCCTATATTTACCTTTCTTGTATTTTGGTTTTTATACGGAATTTTGTCATTAAGTTGGGCGTTTTCTATATCAAATGGAATTAAGGATTATCTATTTCTGGTAAGTGGTTTATTACTTATCTATATCATTGGCATAAATTTTTATAAAGAAAAACAATTTATAATGTTTTATGGCATATGGATCATAATGGGTATCGCTTTAATCCTTTTAGGGTTAGTCAATCATTTCTTACATTTGCATCTACCTATATCAAGAATTAGCACGGTAGCAGCTTATCAAAAACATATACCAACTGCTGTTTTTGTGAATGAAAACGATTATGCAAGCTTCTTATCAATTACTATTTTCTTTATGGTATCGCTATTTTTCTATACGAAATCCTGGCTGCTTAAACTGGTAGGATTGTTTGGGATATTCACTTCGATTTATTTAATAATAATTACTGGATCGCGTGCAAATTTACTAGCTCTAATTTTAGGTTTTATAGTTTGGTTTTTATTGATGATGAATGTAAGACAAAGGCTAGCATCAGTAGCAATGTTTATTCCACTCTTAATCACTTTCATAATCACGCAGAGCCAAAGATTTCAGACATTATTTTACTCTCTATACAATCAAATAGAAAGTTTATTTGTAAAAGGGGATTCTGTTCAAACATCGGTTGATATCAGAGAAAATCTACTAAGAAACGTAAAACATTTTATCGAAAGTACCTTTGGTTTTGGAGTAGGACCTGGTAACGCAGAAGTTTATATGAGAGATCATTTTATCTATTCTACCTCCGGTGATGTTAATATTCATAACTGGTGGGCGGAGATTTTTGTCGAATATGGTGTACTTATATTTATAGGCTATATTTTAATGTTCATCTATCTAATGTGGAATTTAATAAAAATTAAAAGGAATTCAGTAGATCGAAAAACTAGTATGATTTCTAGTGCATTATTAACAAGTTTATCTGTTTTTACTTTAGCCAGTATTAGTCCAAACTCATTTATGACGCTAAATTATAACTGGTTATTGATAGGATTTGCTTTAAGTTATATAAACTATAAAAAGGGTTTTAAAATGGAGCGTTACGGAGGTATGAGGACATGAAAGAATTAGCAAACGATATATTTAAACGAATTAAACGACTTTGGATTTTACTAATAGCCCTTCCTTTGTTAACCGGAGGTATCTCATATTATTTAGAAGCAAAAATACCACCTAGTTACACAGCAGAAGCGAAAGTAAACTTAGGAACTTTTGAGAATGAAAGATTAACTAATGCAAACGAAATGGCTGGGCTTTTAAAAAACAAGAAATATTTAGAAGATAAGATACTACCTCTATCAGATTATGACGGAGATATTGAACCTGGATTAATTCATGTTTCTGTTGATAGTACGGACGTGTTAAAATTCACAGCTACAAGCGGAAATAAAGAGATTGTTGAAAACACAGTAAGTTCTATTGTTAGTGGGTTCCTAGCTAAAAGTGAAGAAGTGTGGAATGAAAAATTTGTATTATTTACTAATTATAAAAAACTAGCAGCAGAAGCGGAGGATGTTAATGGAGCAAACCAAATTGACATAATAACCAAATATGACTCGACACTAACAAACCTTAAGAATGGAAAAACAGAGCTGTTAGAACCAGTATCATCAAATGAAAATTTTAATAACCCATTATCTCGAGCTATTTTTGGTATATTAATTGGGATTATGCTTGATATATTAATTCTCTTTTTGCCAGAACTTTTTAGAAGTAATAGTAGACTAAATAAATAAAAAGCAAATACGCCTCCAGTAGTGATACTGGAGGCGTGTTTGCTTTTTATTAGGATTATTGTGTATTCTGTTGATCTTCTTGATCACTATCTAGACTATTCTCACTCACGTCTTCATCTAAAAGTCCTAAATGAGTTTGCAATTCTTTCTGGAGATCATCTAATGAATCATCATCAGGTTCGAAATAATAGATGTCGTTTATATATTTATCAGCACCGGTTAATGTTAGTGAACTAATATCTGTAGAATTAAAATTCGCATATTTCTGTCTAAATGCTAATGCTTCACTTATTCTAATATTTGTTTCGACATTGTCCCCTATTTCATCTGCGATATCATCAATTTTTAGTATTGTTTTAGGTGTTGAGAGTTTTTCTATAACACCTTTAACAATTTGTTGTTGACGTTCATTTCTCCCAAAATCCCCTCGAGGATCTTTCTTCCTCATCCTTGCATAAACAAGGGCGGCTTCACCTTCTAAGTCCATTTCACCTTCTTCAAAATAAAAGGTATCCCAATCCTTATTTATGTCGTAAAAATCAAAAGGGACGTCTACCTTTACTCCGCCAAGTATATCAACAATATTAATAAAACCATTAAAGTTCACTGATACGAAATAATCAATAGGAATATCAAGGAAGTTTTCAACTGTCTCAATTGTTTGTTCCCTACCACCTAGTGAGTATGCATGGTTGATCTTAGTCTTTGATTCCCTTTGTGGTATAGAGACCCGGGTATCACGAGGTATACTAAGCATTTTCATTGATTGAGTATCAGGATTGAACGTTGCAACCATAATGGTATCAGATCTACCATGGTCATTTTCATCGGTATAGTTTTCGATACCTAATAATAAGATAGATACTGGATCAGATGATATTTGAACGGGTTTATCTCTTAAATTTGACTTGTCTCCTCGATCCATTTTTACATAAGATTCGTCTGCGGCAGTAATGGATTGATACACGAAGTATCCACCAATTCCTATAACTAATACGAACAGTAGAATAAATAAAAATAAGATAAATCTTATTACTTTTTTACCTTTTTTCCTTTTTCGCCTAACCACTCTTTTTTGAGACTGCATCTATAACTCCCCAACTCATTGTAAGATTTTTTCTTCTAAATAAGTAACAATTCCCTCTGATAGTTCGCTTTTCCCATTAGTAAGCTCTGTCATCCACTCAACAAAGGACTCCTTTTTTTCTTCCTCTACATAGGTTTCCACTTCTACGTCATTTAAGTAGTGAATGTCCTTTAATTTATAAGTGGAAGAGCGTAATTCATTTTCCACTTTTCCAAGCCATGTATAATCAATTTTTGTATGCATCACACGCATAAGTTTTCGTTCAACAATTCCGATCGAACCTAGGCCTTCTGAGACCGATTTTCCGTATGCGCGAATCAAACCACTTGCACCTAGTTTGATTCCTCCGAAATATCGTGTGACAACGACGACTGTGTCTTTTAATTTTTTCTTTTTTAACACTTCGAGCATTGGGACTCCAGCGGTTCCAGTTGGTTCACCATCATCATTTGCCTTTTGAATATGGTCATGTTCGCCAATAAGGTAGGCTGAGCAATTATGATTCGCATTATGGTGTTTCTTTTTAATTTGTTGAATAAAGCGTTGAGCCTCTTCTTCGGTTGTTACGCGCTCTGTATAACAAAGAAAACGTGATTTTTGAATAATTAATTCATGCTCTCCATAGCCTTTTACGGTATAATAATGTGAAAGCATGCCTGTACACCTCCTGACAAGCAAGCAAAAATAGAATAGCACATTATCTTATTATAAAACGACATTTTTTTTACTTCAATCGTAAATAATGTGACAAACTAAAAAGAATTGCGGAGATTTTTGTTTATTTATAGGTGAAAGCTAGGCATACCAGGATTTATCTGGTTTTTGGCGATATGTATATGAATAAATAATTTATGCAATTAATAAGTTTTGGAAGAGAATTTTTCAATTTGGCTAAAATTTTCACATTTATTATACATATATCGGAGGGAATAAGGTGAACTCCAACAAAATTGATGGCAAGGTACTAGATGAAGTTTTAGAAAAGATGGTCCATACTGTGGACGGAAGTAAAGACGAGATTTTTCAAATTGGTGAGCAGTCTCGTAAGCAGTATGAATCATTGGTTCAAGAGTTAGCAGATATTAAATTTCAAGTGAGTACTGTGATTGAAGAAGGAGATAACCTTGAGGTCCATGCAAGAATTGCTCGTAATCGACTTGCACAGGTGAGTAAGCATTTTAATGATTTTTCAGAGGAAGAAATTCGTGATGCTTATGAAAAGGCCCACAAGCTGCAAGTAGAGCTTACAATGATGCAGCAGCATGAGAAACAGCTTCGTGACCGTCGCGATGATCTAGAAAGACGTCTGCTAGGTCTGCAAGAGATCATTGAACGTTCGGAATCTCTAGTTAGTCAAATTACCGTTGTTTTAAATTATTTAAACCGGGATTTACGTCAGGTAGGGTTACTTTTAGAGGATGCCCAGCAAAAGCAGGATTTTGGCTTACGCATTATTGAGGCGCAAGAGGAGGAACGTAAGCGGGTTTCAAGAGAAATCCATGACGGTCCTGCGCAAATGCTTGCCAATGTGATGATGCGCTCAGAGTTAATCGAACGAATTTATCGTGAACGTGGTGCAGAAGAAGGGTTTAAGGAAATCCGTAGTCTCCGGCAAAATGTCCGGAACGCTTTATATGAGGTTAGAAGAATTATCTATGACTTAAGACCAATGGCGTTAGATGACTTAGGACTTATCCCGACCCTCAGAAAATACATGAACACGATCGAAGAATATAATGGAAAAACAAAAATTCATTTTGAAAGCGTTGGATGTCTGAACGATCGTAGGCTACCATCGAGATTTGAAGTGGCATTATTTCGTTTAGCACAAGAGGCGGTAACAAATTCATTAAAGCATTCTGAGGCAACAGAAGTATCTGTAAAAGTAGAAGCTGCAAAAGAAATGTTTACGATGTTGATTAAGGATAATGGTAAAGGATTTAATGTCAAAGAATTAAAGGGTAACAAAGACAAGAAATCATTTGGCATAATTGGAATGAAGGAACGAATTGATTTGTTAGAAGGAAAGATGACAATTGATTCTAAGCTTGGATTAGGGACTTTTATCATGATTCAAGTCCCATATCAAATAGGTTAATTTCTGATATAATGGTATTAAAACGTCCTAAAGGCTTATAGACGGTATAGATAGCTAAAGACAAAGATTAAATTGATGGGGAGGCGTAAACATGAAGACGAAAATCGTTATTATTGATGATCATCAGTTATTTCGTGAAGGTGTAAAACGCATTTTAGATTTTGAACCAAGCTTTGAGGTAGTCGCAGAAGGTGATGACGGAGAAGATGCATTAGGGATTGTTGAAGATCATAAGCCTGATGTAGTCATTATGGATATTAACATGCCAAAAATGAATGGTGTCGAAGCAACAAAACAGTTAATTGAAGCGAATCAAGATGCCAAAGTGATTATCTTATCGATCCATGATGATGAAAACTATGTAACACATGCATTAAAAACAGGTGCACGAGGTTACCTATTAAAAGAAATGGATGCAGATACACTGATTGAAGCAGTGAAGGTAGTCGCTGATGGTGGATCATATCTACATCCTAAGGTAACACATAACTTAGTCAATGAATTCAGACGCCTAGCAACTGCAAATGGACAAGATGCCAATTCACGTCCATTACAACCAGAAATACGTAGACCATTACATATCCTAACACGCCGTGAGTGTGAAGTACTGCAAATGCTTGCGGATGGAAAAAGCAACCGTGGAATTGGTGAAGGCTTGTTTATAAGTGAAAAAACAGTTAAAAACCATGTAAGTAACATCCTACAAAAGATGAGTGTAAATGATCGTACTCAAGCTGTTGTCTTTGCAATTAAAAGTGGTTGGGTTGAAGTTAAGTAATTCAGGACGTATACATAGGATCAGGCTCTTTTTAAAGGGTCTGATTTTTTGATGTTTAGTCATAAATCACTATGTTGTGTGAGAATTGTCGACATCCAGCGCCAGCAGGGCATGTCAAAGCCCTCGAGAAAAAGAAGATCGCTTTTTCCTAGATCCAGTCACATCAATTCGCATACGCCTTCGTAACGAATTCGCTCTTTTTAACTTCCTAATGAAATGCAATACATTATCCGTTAAAATGATAGTACACTAATAAGATATTTGTTATAAGGAAGGAATTAAACCATGAAAACGGCTGTTTTAACAGATAGTACCGCCTACATCCCCAAAGAAATACGCGAAAAGCTTGGTATTTATATGATACCACTAAGTATTAACTTCAAAACAGAAAGCTATCAAGAGGAAATAGAAATTACCGCAGAACAGTTTTACGAAGAGATAAGAGTGAAACAAGAGCTTCCAAGGACATCACAGCCTTCAGTTGGTATGTTTACACAATTATTCGAAACACTCGCTAAGGATTATGATGCTGTGATCGCTATTCACCTCTCTAGTGGTGTTAGCGGCACATATAGCGGAGCTGTTTCAGCCGGGGATATGGTTGAAAACATCAAGGTTTACCCATTCGATACAGAAATTAGCTGTATGGTCCAGGGCTTCTATGCACTTGAGGCATCAGAAATGGCCCAAAAAGGAAAATCGCCAGAAGAGATCCTCGCGCGGTTAGAGGAAATAAAGAAAACTGCACGGGCATACTTTATGGTCGATGATCTAACGAATCTCCAACGAGGCGGGCGATTAAATGGAGCACAAGCATTGATTGGAAGCTTGCTCCAAGTTAAACCAATCCTCTATTTTGATGATAAAAAAATTGTTCCATTTGAAAAGATTCGTACTCGTAAAAAGGCACTAAACAGAGTGTTTGACCTTTTTCATGAGGATGCAGAAAAAGGGGTTCCGATTCGAGCGGTAATCATTCATGCCAATCGTCCAGAAGAGGCAGTGAAAACGAAACAAGAGCTAGAAGAAAAATACCCGAATGTTGAATGCTTTATCAGCTATTTTGGTCCAGTTGTTGGAACGCATCTAGGTGAAGGGGCAATCGGTCTGGGGTGGTATAGGAAATAAGTCACAAATTGTACTATAAATTAAGAAATAAAACGAGAGGAAAGTATGGTTGTACTGGTACTTTTCTCCTTTATTTTATTCGATTTATAGACTTGGTATTTTTTATCCCTCATACTTATTTAGAACAATGTAAAGAGAGGTTTGAAGCCATAAATGAGCATAAATCCTGGAAACACGGATGAACAAAAACGAACATATCGTCATTGGACAACCCTTGAAGATCGAAGGCTGTTAGAACTACGAAATGATGGACTGAAATTCAGACAAATAGCCACACATTTATCACGTACCGCCATAAGTGTCGAAAAACGTTATCGAAAAATCCTAAGAGGTGATTGAGGTGACAAATGAGGTTTTCAATTGAAGATAATGGTTTAACTCCAACTTTTTCTTTTAAAGAGGGATTGCCAATTTCAAAGCACGGTAATCTTCCTCAGAACCCACTTAATGTAGGCTTCGAGTATTCTACTGAACTACAGCAATACCTAATTGGTAGGGAATTGCTCTTTACTGAACTTCCATTCTCTATTGAAATATTGCAAGCACATTATCAGCATGGCTACCTTAAACTAAATCATGGTATCTATCGTGATAAGGGACGGTTGCTTTGTAAGCGGTGCAATAATAGCCAGACCTCGCTTTTTGCTCATTTTTCCTGTGCGCGCTGTGGTGAACAGCAGTGTTATTACTGTCGAGGCTGTATGATGATGGGGCGAATTAGTGAGTGCACGCCTTTATATAGTTGGGTGGGACCTATGTTAAATGATCATTCTCCTGCAATGTTAAACTGGGAAGGTGAACTATCTCAAGGACAGGGATATGCATCTGAACAAGTAGTAAACGCGATGGAACAAAGCAATGAGCTGTTAGTTTGGGCAGTTTGTGGGGCTGGAAAAACTGAAGTATTGTTTAACGGAATTGAATACGGCTTACAAAACAGGAAAAAAATCTGTATTGCCACACCACGCACCGATGTTGTCCTAGAATTATCCCCACGACTAAGAAATGTATTCCCAACCACAGCAATCACTGCCTTATATGGTGGAAGTGAAGAAAACAATCAGCCTGCCTCCTTATATCTCTCAACCACACACCAGCTCTTACGATTTAGAGATGCGTTTGATACGATCATTGTCGATGAAGTAGACGCGTTTCCGTACTCGATAGACCACTCGCTGCAATACGCCGTAGAAAAAGCACGAAAACCAGCTAGTTCCCTCATTTACTTAACAGCGACCCCTTCAAAGCAATGGAAAAAAGAAGTAAGGCAAAACAAAAGAAAGGCTGTAAAAATCCCTGCCCGTTACCACGGTTGTCCTTTGCCAAGTCCGAGATTCACTTGGTGTGGGAATTGGCATAAGGGACTTAAGCAAGGCAAGTTTCCAAAAGTTATGACTACTTGGATTTCAAAGCAGCTACAAACGAAGAAACAGGCGTTTCTATTTGTGCCTTCGATCTTGGTGATTGATCAAGTAGTAGAATTATGTAAGCAGTTTGACGAGAGAATTGTCGGTGTCCATTCAGAAGATCCGGATAGGAAGGAGAAGGTGGCTAGTTTCCGTAAAGGTGAGATTCCAATCATTATCACCTCAACGATCTTAGAACGAGGGGTCACGATAGCGAATAGTGATGTCGCTGTGCTTGGTAGTGAGGATGAAATCTTCAACGAAAGTGCCCTTGTTCAAATATCTGGCCGTGTTGGCAGAAGTGCCGACTATCCAACCGGTGAGATCACCTTCTTCCATTATGGAAAAACAGAGGCGATGCTTGATGCGAAACGACACATTCTAGACATGAATGAAACAGCAAGAAATAGTGACAATTTAACCAATAAGTAGGTTATCGCTTCCTGATAAACCCTGTTTATGGCATAATAAAGAAAATTGTTGCTTTTGCAAAGCTGGGAGATCGACTAAATGATCATTAATGCAATGGAACGAATCATGAAAGATTTATTGGACGAGTATAAAAATCGTCTACAGTTAACTTGTACATGTGATGAATGTTTAGACGACATCCTTGCACTTACATTAAATAAAACAAAACCACATTATGTGACGAACGAAGATAAAATCATGTATATTAAAGCACAATTCATAGATAAACAAGAAATGACCTCACTGTTAGTCAAACTTGCTGAATGCGCTAAACTAGTCTCAGACAAACCGTTATGTAAAAATTTTTTGAATAGGGGATGATTGCATTCGCCTGTCTTATTTGTCATCAAGAAATCCCTCCAAAAGTCGCTTGGTCAAGCCTACTATTGTTAAAAGAAGAAAACACTTGTGATGACTGTTACCAATCGTTCAAGAAAGTAACAGGTCCAACATGCCCAAGCTGCTGTCGGCCTCAAGAAACGAATGATCGTTGCAGTGATTGCAAACTCTGGAACGAGAACCAGCTGTGGAAGGACATACTCGATAAAAATATGTCGATTTTCGAATATAATGAAGCGATGAAGGAAGTCTTAGCTACCTTTAAATTTCGTGGCGATGCTGCCATAGTTAATGTTTTCAAAAAAGAGCTAGAGACAATCTATAAAAAACAACTCACATCTATGAAGTTCGACTATTTGATCCCAATCCCCTTAAGTAAAGAACGTTTATATGAAAGAGGCTTTAACCAAGCAAAGCTGCTTGCCGACTTTCTTCCACTACCACAACTAGATATTCTCCAAAGAACCGACCATGAAAAACAATCCAAAAAGTCTCGTCATGAAAGAATAACTGCAACAAATGTGTTTTCTGTCAGTGAACCCATTAAAATAATAGATAAGAATATTTTATTGATCGATGATATCTACACGACAGGAACAACACTTCGTCACGCTGGAAAGCTACTTATGGAATCCGGAGCAGTGAAAATATCCTCGTTAACATTAATTAGAAGTTAAAGATATAGGATGGATGCCGATATAATAGGTAGACAATAAACCGATAGGAGAATGAAAATGGGAGAATTATCAAACTGCCCAAAATGTAATACCTTGTTTGTGCAAACACAATTTCGTTCAGTATGTGATGCTTGTTACAAAAAAGAAGAAACAGCTTATGAAACAGTCTTTAAATTTTTACGTAAACGAGAAAACCGTAAAGCGTTATTGCATGAAGTCGTAGAAGCAACAGGTGTAGCTGAGGAGTTAATTCTGAAATTTATTCGAAATGGGAGAATCCAGCTCTCCAACTTTCCCAACCTTGGCTATCCATGTGAGAAATGTGGTAAGGTGATTAGAGAAGATCGATTATGTGAAAGCTGTAAAACGGATATTCATAAGCAATTGAATCAAATGGATCAGGTAGAAAAGATTAGTGAACGGAATAAAAGTCAAGAAAACCAAGCAACTTTCTACTCCCAAAGTACTAAAAAATAGAATTTCACTAAAAATAAATCAAAACTAGCCGATATAGAGTATATAAAATTGCACACGCAGCTAAACGAAGGTGAGGGATACTTCTTGAAAATCAATAATGTTGGTTCAATGGGTGTAAACCCGTACAAACGTAACGTAGATAAAAATACTGCAACAGAACAAAAACCACAAACGAAAGCAGATAAAGTAGAGATTTCTTCAAAAGCGATTGATCTACAACAAACAAATGATGTTTCAAAAGCAAGACAGGAAAAAGTTCAAGCACTGAAAACACAGTTAGAAAGTGGAAATTATACGATCGATCCGAAGGCGATAGCGACTGGACTGGTTAACTTTTATAAAAAATAAGGTCTCACAAGGTGAACATGGAGGGTTATGAATGTCAGCAGGAAATTTAATTGGAACACTTGAAAAGCTATTACAACTTCATCAAAATCTCCATAATGTAGCCCTTCAGAAAACGGAAGTCTTGAAGAGTGAGAATGTAAATGAATTAAATGAGTTAGTAAAAAAAGAACAAATGTATATAAAAGCAATCAAGCAAGTCGAAGAAGAACGGATTGTCCACACCGTTCAATTTCTTGAAACAGAAGAGGAATTAACATTAACGGCTTGTATTGAAAAAGCTGTTGGAGAAGAGAAGGGAAAATTACAAGTTATTGCAAAAAAATTCTCCGAAACGATGGCTAAGTTAAAGGATGCGAATCAGTTAAACAAAGAACTGACCAAGCAAGCGCTCCAGCTTACAGCGATTACGCTTGATATGATCATGCCTCAAGAAAAGGATTTTAATTATAATAAACCAGCTGAGAATACGAAGGAAATGAAACGCAGATCTTTCTTCGACTCACAAGCTTAAAGTAAGGAGGAAACAAATTGCGCTCAACTTTTATGGGATTAGAAACAGCAAGACGTGGGATGTTCGCACAACAAAGTGCACTTCATACTACAGGTAACAACATTTCAAATGCCAACACACCTGGTTATACACGTCAACGTGTAAACTTTCAGAGTACTGAGTCGTATCCATCTCTAGGACTAAACCGTCCGCAACTCCCGGGACAAATGGGAACAGGAGTCGAGGCAGGAAGTGTCCAACGTATACGTGATAGCTTTCTTGATACGCAATATCGATCAGAAAATAATAAACTAGGATATTGGGAATCAAGAGCTAGTGCTCTTGAGAAGATGGAAGAGATTATGAATGAACCTTCAGAAACAGGTTTATCTAATTCATTAGATCGTTTTTGGCAATCACTTCAGGATTTAGCGTTGGATCCAACAAATTCAGGTGCTCGTTCTGTAGTTCGTGAACGAGGAAAAGCTGTTGCAGAAACATTTAACTATTTATCAACTTCGCTTAAATCAGTGCAAGATGATTTGAAAAATGAATTAGATGTTTCTATTAAAGAAATCAATTCAGTAGCAAACCAACTAAATAACATAAATAAACAAATTTCAGAAATTGAACCTAATGGATATTTACCAAATGACTTATATGATGAACGTGATCGTCTTCTTGATCAATTATCATCGTTAGCAAATATTAAAGTGACGAACAATCCATCTGGAGGAAATGCATTAAAAATTGCAGAAGGAACAGTTTCGGTTGAAATTGTAGATGACAATGGTAAAAGTCTTGGAACACTAGTTGATGCAAAACGACAATGGGTCAATGAATTGAGTGTTAGTTATCAACAGATACAAGGGGAAAATGGTCAGCTAAAGGATGGACTTGTACAAGCTGTTAATATTGGCAGTAAAGAAATTAAAATCATGGATTTTAATAGTGCTGGAAAAATCAGTAGTTTAATTGATTCATATGGTTTTGAAGATGGTACTGATTATGGCGGAGGTTTATATCCAAATATGCTTAAAGACTTGGATACGATGGCATTTAAATTTGCAACAGAGTTTAATGCAGTTCATAGTGCAGGATGGACCCTTAATGATTATGTTGATAATAGTCCTAAAGCTGAAAATGATAAAAGTAAAATTGATTTCTTTTCTATTGGAACTGAATCGAAAGATGCTGCAAGTCTAATAAGTATCTCAGATGAAATCGATGAATCTACTGATAATATAGCAACAGGCTTCAAAGATGGTGATGTATTACCTGAAATCGGTAATGGAAATAATGCAATAAAGTTAGCTGAAGTTAAAAATATGACTTTCAATGACATCGGTGGAGATCAAACAACTTTACAAAATTTTTATGAAGGTGTTATTGGTGGAATGGCTGTAAATGCCCAAGAAGCGGAAAGATTAACTTCAAATAGTAATGTATTACGTGATTCGGTTGACCAAAGAAGACAGTCAGTAAGTGCAGTTTCTCTTGATGAAGAAATGACAAATATGATTCAATTCCAGCATGCATATAATGCATCAGCGAAAATGATCTCTCTGCAAGATGAGCTCTTAGATACGATAATAAATGGAATGGGAATATAACTTAGAAAAGGTAGGTGAAAAATATGCGTGTTACACAAAGTATGTTAGCAAGTAATTCGTTGAGAAACTTAAGTAACAGTTATTCAAATCTAGGGAAATATCAGGAACAATTAGCAACTGGAAAGAAAATCAGTCGCCCTTCTGATGACCCAGTGGTTGCAATTAAAGGGATGTTTTACCGAACCAATTTATCAGAGGTTGAACAATATCAACGGAATTTAAATGAGGCGAATACATGGATGGAGAATTCTGAAGCTGGTATTGAGCATGCTAATCAAATTGTCCAACGTGTTAGGGAACTACTAGTAAAAGGAAATAATGAAACAAATAGTGCGGAGGATTTAAAATCTATAGGTGTAGAAATTGCTGAGTTAAAAGAGGATTTAATGGGTGTTGCTAATACTCAAGTAGCTGGAAAATATATTTATAATGGAACAGAAACGCATACGGCACCAATACAAGATCCGGTTCAATTGGATGCAAATGGGGATTACGAATATACAATGAATAATGCGAAATTTGGAGTTGAAGTTTCAAAAGGAGTACAACTTCAGGTTAATATTGATGCAAATAATGTATTCGGTAAAGACATCATGAATACGATAAAGGATATTGAAGATGCACTGAATGGTGGCTCTCTTCATGTTGATGCTAATGGTGATGAAGTTCGATTAGGCGATGAGCTTCTTGAAAAACTAGATGAACAAATTGGTCACCTTTCAGCAGAACGATCAGGGCTAGGTGCACGATATAACAGACTTGAATTAGTGGAGTCTAGATTAGGAGACCAAGAAGTAATTGCGAATCGAATATTATCTGATAATGAAGATGCTGATATCGAACGTGTTATCACTAACCTCACTATTCAAGAAAGTATTCACCGTGCATCACTTGCTGTTGGTTCAAAAATCATTCAGCCCTCTTTAATAGACTTTTTACGATGAGCTATCTTCCTTTGTGGGATAGCTTTTTTACTAGGAGTGATGAGAACATGCAAATTCCTCAAATTAGACTTGATAGTACAACGGGACAAATCGGAATACAAACAAACAATGCAG
Organism: Metabacillus sp. GQ13; assembly: GCF_059758525.1. Lineage (NCBI taxonomy): Bacteria > Bacillati > Bacillota > Bacilli > Caryophanales > Bacillaceae > Metabacillus > Metabacillus sp. GQ13. The sequence goes on along the minus strand of NZ_JCAXET010000010.1, from coordinate 61,180 downwards.
TAAATAATATTAAGCAACCTAAAGCGAGTCTTTCAATAGAACAACCTAAAGCAGACATCCAAATAAATACAACCCAATCAAAATTAACAATTGACCAATCTGAGGCTAGAGTTGATATGGATTTAAAATCGATATCAAGAAGAATAGAGGAGTTCGCTCAGAAGGGAAAGAGGGATTGGTTGGCCGGTCTAGCCCGTCGTGCGCAACAAGGAGATCAATTAATGAAAATTGAAAATCCCGGAAATCCAATTGCGACTCAGGCTAAACTAAATAGTCAAAAGCCAATGAAGGAATTTGGCATGGGTTTTATTCCTTCCCCAGGTAGTGTGAAGGTTCATTACCAACCAGCTGAGGTAGAAGTAAATGTAGGTCAAAATAAACCAAACGTTAGTGTTAGAGTAAATAAACCAATTTTCGATTATCAAGCGGGTAATGTTGATATTTATGTGCAAAGAAGAAATAACTTGAATATTGATTTTGAAATGATTGATATTAAGGCATAATAGTGTTAAGGATGGTGACCTATGGAAATACAAACGAAGTATCATGGTCTACTAATGATAGAAGAAGCGGAATTTATTCATTTTGAGAATGGTATCCCAGGGTTTTTAGAAGAAAAAAAGTTTATTCTCTTACCGTTTGATAAGGAATCTCCCTTTATGATTATGCAATCATTGAGCACACCTGAACTTGGTTTTGTTGTTGTTAATCCATTTTTATTCTTTCAAGATTACGAGTTTGAATTACATGACAATGACAAAGAGGTACTTAGAATAACATCAGAAGAGGATATTCAAATTTTAACGATCCTAACAATCAAAGATCCTTTTAGTGAATCAACAGCAAACCTTCAAGCTCCGATTATTGTAAATCAAAATAAAAAAGTGGCCAAACAACTAATCTTAAATAATACGAAGTACACACCAAGACATAAGATCATTCAAAATAGCATTCAAAAGTAGGAGGTGGAAGTATGCTTGTCTTAACACGAAAAGTAGGAGAAACAATTCAAATTGGTCATCAAATTGAATTAACTGTATTATCTGTTCAGGGTGATCAAATCAAACTAGGAATTAATGCTCCAAAGGATATTGAAATACACCGAAAAGAGATTTACTTAACCATACAAGAATCAAATAATGAAGCTGCTTCCATCAGTAAAAATTTACTTGATCAAATGAAAAATAGCAATTTTAGACCTTAGGTTGACGCTTAGGGTCTTTATTTATTTATATGTAAGAGGAAATAGCAATTCTTATATTTTACATTCAATAGTAATCAGATTAAACAAAGACTATTTAATAGAAATAAAGCCCTTCATAAATTTTCCTGTAAACTATTTTAATATTTCTTTAAAAAACTATTAAACATCTCTTAATTGAGTCGATAATAATAGTGTAAGGAAGAAACACAAAATGGCGGCCGACAATGCGTGTTCCTTTCATAAAAAACTTTCATTCACATGGATGTGAATGAGCCTAAATTCAAGGAGGAAAACAAAAATGAGAATTAATCACAATATCGCGGCGTTAAACACACACCGTCAATTAACGAGTGCTTCAAATGCACAATCTAAATCAATGGAGAAACTATCTTCAGGTCTTCGTATCAACCGTGCTGGTGACGATGCTGCTGGATTAGCAATCTCTGAAAAAATGCGTGGACAAATCCGTGGGTTAGAAATGGGTTCGAAAAACGCACAAGATGGTATCTCTTTAATTCAAACTGCTGAAGGTGCACTAAACGAGACACACTCAATCCTTCAACGTATGCGTGAACTAGCAGTTCAATCTTCAAATGATACTAACACTGATACTGATCGTACAGAGCTTCAAAAAGAAATGGATCAGTTAGTGGAAGAAATTGATCGTATTGCAAATACAACTGAGTTTAACACTAAGAAATTGTTGAATGGTGAATTGAGTGGGGTAAATTCTGAAGTTCAATCCACTACGTTCAATGAAGTTTCTGATAGTGCTGTATTTAGTGGTATTTCTGCTGCTGTTACAACTATTACAGAAGATAATACTTATAACGTAAAAATCACATCAGCTAATACAGGCGCTGCAACATTCACAGTTAATGTTGTGGATGCAAGTGGTGTTGCAACTAATATCGAAGTGGCTGCTGCTGGTGGTGCAGTTACGATCGGTGAAGCAAGTGTTACTTTCGGCGCTTTGACTAGTGACTCAATTGGCGAAGAAGCAACATTTACAACACGTGCAGCAGTTGCTGATTTAGAGGATGCTTCACTAACGTATCAAATTGGTGCAAACTCTTCTCAAACAATGAAAGTATCAATTGAGAATATGAGTTCATCTGCATTACATGTTGACGGTGTTAATGTAAGTAGTTCACAAGCTGCAGAAGCATCTATTTCTTCTATTAACAAAGCTATTGAGGATGTATCTTCACAACGTTCTAAATTAGGTGCATTCCAAAACCGTTTAGATCACACTATTAACAACTTAGGTACATCTGCTGAAAACTTAACAGCTGCTGAATCTCGTGTACGTGACGTTGACATGGCTAAAGAAATGATGGAGTCTACTAAAAATGGTATTCTTTCTCAAGCTGCACAAGCTATGCTTGCTCAAGCTAACCAACAACCACAAGGTGTTCTTCAATTACTTCAATAATTGAATGTTTAGTAAATTTATATAAGGACCGGCTAATTAAATTAGCTGGTCTTTTTTAAGAAGGGGATAATATGGATACAAAGTTAATTGAACTGAAAACTTCACTAAAAGATTTATTACAGAATTTAGTTTCTCGAATTGGTTATATCTGTATTGATTTAGAAAATGAAGAAGAATCTGAACGTTTAAAATTCTGGCTTGAGGATCTCTCTATATTAACAGAGACTATTATTCTATTGTCTCAAAAAAAGATAATTGATTTTGATATAGACTTGTTTAATGAAAAAGCTGATATGCTTCTTGATAAGGTTGAGGAAGGTGACTATTTATTTGTTTGTGACTTTTTACAATTTGAAATAAAACCTTTACTTTCCTATTGGGATGAGATGGTTACAAATGACTAAAATATTAAGTGTTTGTATGATTGTCAAGGATGAGGCAGAGAATTTAAGAAGGTGTTTAGACAGTTTAAAACCATTATTACTTCAAGATTATGTTGAACTTATCATTGTAGACACAGGCTCAACTGATTGTACTATTGAGATTGCAAAAGAGTATACAGAAAAGGTTTATTTCCATCAATGGAACGGTAATTTTTCTGACATGAGAAATGTTTCTATTTCTTTTGCTACAGGTGATTGGATTTTTATAATTGATGCAGATGAGGAACTTGAATCACCGCATGAGCTTATCTCGTTAATAATGAATCCAAAGCTGAATCGCTTTAACACCGTTAGAATTAGAGAGAAAAATTTATTATCATTAAAAACGAATAAATACGTTTATCATGTTCAAGAACGATTGTTTCGGAATGATGGAACGTTTCAATATAGAGGAACCATTCATAATCAACCAATTTTTAAGCATCCAATATTGATTGCAGATATATGGTTGATGCATTATGGGTATGATAATGAAAACAAGGATTTGATGGAGAAGAAATTCAAACGAACAGCAGGAATGTTAAAGAAAGAACTTGAAAAAGATCCTGAACGTATATATTACCGTTTTCAGTTAGCTCGTTCGTACATGATGCATGGTGACTATGTTGATGCTTTAGAAGAAATCACAAAAGCATATCAATCGATGAAAGAACAAGATGAAAAATTAATTGTCCATAAATACTATGTATTTGGTGAATATGCACGTATATCCTTAAATGCAAAAAAATATGAACAGGTTATTGAGGTTTGTAAGGAAGGTCTATATTATAACGAAAATTATGTAGATTTATATTATTACATGGGTCATTCATATTTATCATTAGAAAATTATGAAAAAGGTAAAGAATATTTAGAACAGTACCTACATTACTATGAAAAATATAATAACGGAGAGTTGAACTTATCCACTTTTACTGCTGTTGAGATGTATGCGTTAGATGAAAATTCATTCCAAAGTACATTGGAACGACTCGTCAATATTTTATATAAAGATAAAACACTGGGTTTTAAATTAGATGAATACCAAAGATGGTTGAATACATTTGAGAATAATATGCTTAGGTTTAAATTACTTATTCAGTTATTATGTATTAACAGAGAATTTGAGATTATATTTAATTTATACCATAGTATAGATGGAAAAGATCAACTTTCATTTGTGAACATTTTTGAAAAATATAAAAAGGATCTTAAAGAAGATGAAAAGAAACAAGTAGAATCTATATTTTCCACTAATGTGGATGCTTACGGTTTATTAAATAGTATTCGTATTGCTGAAGAACGAAGTAATTTATTAATAGATTTTATAAATCACTATAATCTAATTGATTTTACTGATGAAGTTATAATAGAATTTGTAAATTTAATATTAGAAGGTAAGTTATTAAATAGATTTTTTAAGACATTAGACAGTTTTACAGTTAAGAAGATTGTTAAGGTATTGATCGATAAGGAAGATAAAAAGGAGTACTTTTTAGAGAGTTTACGAAATGAATTTAAATTTAATGATTTTCAAGGTAATAGGGTATATATAGCGATAGCAAATGTTCTGCTTCTAACTATAGTTGAAGAAGATGAGAATAAACAAAATTTAAATAAAATAAATGATATCTTCAATTTATATATTGAAAAGGGATTAGAATATATTAAATATATGTATAACAAAGAGAGAATTCGGTTGACTTATAATACTTTTGTGAATAAAGAGGAAAAGTTTTTTGCATTAATATACCTAGCAAATGATAGACTTCAAAAAGGTGACATACGAAATTATAATAAAATTGTGTTAGAGGCTGCTATTGAATATCCATATTTATCAAGTTTGTTTAAATCGTATGTATCAGAAATATTGTCTGAATATTAACAGAAATATATCCTCTCATCTTAATAAAAAAATGAATTTGTTTAATTTAAAATTTATAGATCTTTTGTTTTGATATTTTACCTATTATGTCATGTGAATTTAATATACTCCTGACGTCCTTAATAAAGGAGAAGAGAATTATATGATTTCTGAAGAAAATGTAAAGAGGAAAATAATGATTTTTGAATTATTAAATATAATAAGAAGTAAGATAGATGTCGCAGAAACCTTTAAGCTGCATATTATAAATACTATGATTGATAACATTCTAAAAATTAAGGGAATGTTGGAATATTCATATTAAGCTTAGATATGAGGAAAAATTGTTCAATCATTCTCTTATGCCAGAAGCTGAATTAAGAGCACTTCAAAAAGAAATGCCCGATCTTAAGGAGGAAAATGAAATCTTTAAAATGGAGATGCACTACTTCGCGAAAAGCCCTCAGTAAAGTATGAACTCATACATGAAGACCGCTCCCGACGAATGTACGGAAAATCCACAGCTTGATTTCACCTTCATAAAAAAGTTTAAATTCCTAATTTGAACTTTTCTATGAAGGCCACCAAGCGAAAGCGTGGTAGAAATCTGCGTCAATTTTCTTGACATATCAATTGTGATAACGACAGTTTCAGGTAAACGTTCTCGTTTCGGGGCAATGAAAAATAAGATTATTGTATGCTTTATCGGTAAGTGTAAATAGTGCAGAAAATATAACCGCTTCTAAATCCCGAATTCGAGATAAAGATATAGCAAAAGAAATGATGAATAAAAAAAAACTCAATTCTTTCTCAAACTGCACAAGCTATCCAGCTATCATAGAAAGTACTACAACTTCTTAACTCGTCCTAAAAAAAGTCGCATAACTCTAATCAATGGCTAAAGATACATAGCCATGATTAGAGTTTTTTCTATATATATAATACTTAAATTTTATATATAATCCAATTTAATAATATTAAAAACTATTAAACTATATTCTATTTTACCGATATAACCTATATATAAGTGAATGGTAGGGGAGTGTCTATAAATGTCTGTTGAATCAATTTCATCACCTTTAACTTCTCGCAACATAGAATCAACTAAAACGACTGAAAATAGAGAAACAATTTCTACAAACGTGGAACAAATTAAAGATAGTAATGAGCAAGAGCGAAACCCAAAGAAAGAAGAAGTAGAATCTATTGTTAATAGTATGAATGACTTTCTTCAAGCTTCATACACACACATTAAATTTGAATTTCATGATAAGTTGAATGAATATTATGTAACGATTGTGGATAATGAAACGAATGAGGTCGTCCGTGAAATCCCTTCAAAAAAATTACTAGATATTTATTCATCTATGGCTGAATTTCTTGGATTTATTGTAGATGAAAAGATTTAGGAGGAGAAACAATGCGTATAGGTGGATTAGCAAGTGGTATGGATATAGATACATTAGTTAGTGATTTAATGAAGGCTGAGCGGATTCCATTGGATAAATTTACACAAAAGAAACAGACTCTTGAATGGCAACGTGATAATTACCGTGATATGAATAAGCTCCTATCAGAACTAGATGATATGCTTTTTACGAACAAAGATAGTATTGGTAGGGAATCAACTTTCCTACAAAAAACAGTAACTAGTTCAAATGAGGGATTGGTATCAGCAAAGGCTATTAATGCTCAAACGAATGTAACTTCAACGATTGATGTTGTATCATTGGCTAGTTCACAAACTTGGAAGACAAGCGGTGCTGTAGCTTTCACTGCACAAAATACAGAACTTAAATTTAAAGTGACAGATCCTGGAACCTCAACTACAAGAGATGTAAAATTATCAATAACCGATACAGATACAATAGACAAAGTAATTTCTAAAATTAATTCATCAGGTCTTGGTGTTACGGCTATGAAAGAAAAAATTTACAATGAAACAGATAACACATATACTGAGACGATAGTTTTTACAAGCAAAAACACTGGTGCAGGTGGAAAGATTGAGTTGGATACAAGTGACGCAACGTCTCTAACTAGTACAAAAACGTTTATGGAAGACTTTGGGTTCTCTTTTGGTACAGATAATATTACTTTAACTGGCGATAAAGCAGGTGCAAATGCTGTTGTAAAAGTTAATGGTTATCAAATGGAAAAGACCTCTAATTCTTTTACAATTAATGGTGTTGAATACACAGCAAAAGGTGTAACAACTACTTCAGGTTCAGTTACGATATCTTCTTCAACAGATGTAGAAAGTATAATGGATTCAATTGTGGAATTTGTAGATAAATACAATGAAGTGATAAAAACAATAAGTGAAAAGCTGTCGGAGACACGCTACCGTGATTACCAACCGTTGTCAGAGGAACAAAAGAAGGATATGGAAGAAAATGCCATCGAACTTTGGGAAGCAAAGGCGAAAAGTGGTTTATTAAAAAACGATTCTATTCTTTCCAATGGATTGAATAGTATGAGAATCAACTTTTATACACCAGTTAATAACTCCACGAACATGACAGGATTTAAACAGTTATCGGATATTGGAATAACGACTACTTCTAATTATTTAGATAATGGAAAACTTACGATTGATGAAGACGAACTGAGAAAAAAAATACAAGAAGATCCTTCAGCTATTTTTCAGTTGTTTAATGCCGATGGTGAAACAGATGAGACGAAAGGAATAGCAAAAAGGCTCCGTGCAACAATTGAAAACACAGTGACCAACATTGAAGAAAAGGCTGGAAACTCTTTACAAGTAAATAATCAATTTTCAATTGGGAAAAATATAAACAATGTGGAAGATTCAATTGAACGTTTTGAAGACCGGTTGAAGCAAATTGAAGACCGTTACTGGAGACAGTTTACAGCTATGGAAAAGGCAATTCAACGCTCAAACGAACAATCATCATATCTTATGCAACAATTCTCAATGTAAATAATGAATATATATAATAGAGGTGAAAAGTAAATGGCGCTCAACAATCCTTATCAAGCGTACCAACAAAACTCAGTCAGCACAGCTTCTCCAGGGGAACTAACATTGATGCTTTATAATGGATGCCTGAAATTTATTAGACAAGCTAACAAGGCATTGGAACAGTCTAACATTGAAGAAAAAAATACAAACTTAATTAAAGCACAAAAAATCATTACAGAATTGATGTTAACCTTAGATATGGACCAAGAAATCTCAAAGAATATGATAATAATGTACGAGTATTTGAATCATAGACTTATTGAAGCTAATACAAAAAACGATAAGGATATCTTAACAGAAGTAGAAGGACATGTTACAGAGTTTCGTGATACGTGGAAACAAGTTATTCAAACAGCCCGTCAAAAGCAATATGGTCAAGGCGGACAAGCATAGTGAGTGTAGTTAATCAAGTATACGACTTGACAAAGGAAATTATTGACATGTCAAATAAGAAGATTAATAAGGAAGAGCGTGAGGATGTTATTAACAATCTCACGCAATTATTAGAACAACGTGAAGTTTTTATTAGTGAAATGAAACCACCTTTTACTCCAGACGAGATGTTATTAGGTAAACAAATCTCGCTTTGGAATGAGCAAATCACATCAGGCTTTACCGAAATTAAGAAGCAAATACAACTAGATATTAAACAACTGAAGAAAACGACAGTTTCAACGAATAACTATATTAATCCTTATAGAAATACAGCAACTGATGGAATGTATTATGATAAACGAAAATAGATTCCTGTGTAGGAATTAACATCTAAAATGAAAGGAGCCTCTTCGATTAGAAAAGGCTCTTTTGCTTGTGTGCCAGGCATGGCAACTATCTAGGTGGTGAAAGTCCACTGTGGGGGTACACATCGACCAACCACTAAGGAAGCGCAAGGTACTTATCGTGAGATAGGGGCTAGAGGAAGCGTGGAATAAAATCTTGGCTCGACGTACAGAAATCTGATACTAAGGCTTTATAAAGGGATGAGACTCCAAGACAAGTCAAAGTCCAAAAGATGTGCGTAACTTTATGGAGTAAATCAGGCGAGTAAAAGAGGAAAGGTAGTGTCTTACCCTGGGCGGTCTTGCGGATGTACAGTGGTACAGTCGAAAAAGGTTAGTCGCAAGAAGTCAGCAGAAGCCATAGTAGTGAAATATTTCATGAAGGGCTGAACAATTTATAGTGTTTCAACACCACGAATGCGTAAGTGACGTACTCCGAATGTGTTAATGGTGAAAGTATGGGCGTATCTCAAAGGATAACCAAAATGGAGCTATCACTTACTACGTGAGAGGGAAGGAGAAACGAGTGTGGAACTTTTAGAACAGATTCTAAGTAATCAAAATATGAATGAGGCCTACTTACGTGTCTATAAAAATAAAGGTGCAAGTGGGGTAGATGGAGTAACTGTCGATGAATTAAAACAATATCTAAAAGAGAATAAGGATGAGCTTCGTCAGCGCATCAGAACAAGAAAATACCAACCACATGCTGCCTTAAGAGTGGAGATCCCAAAAGAAAATGGAAAGATGCGCAAATAGGGAATACCAACAGTAGTGGATAGAGTAGTTCAACAAGCCATTCATCAAGTTCTCAGTCCGATATTTGAAGAAAAGTTCAGTGAATTTAGTTACGGTTTTAGACCAAAGAGAAGTTGTGAGATGGCTATAATACAAAGTTTGGAATTTTTGAATGATGGGCACGACTGGGTAGTCGACATTGACCTTGAAAGATTCTTCGATACAGTTCATCAAACTCAAGCGAATTATTTCCAACACAATAAATGACGGAGATGTCATCTCGCTAATCAGAAAATACCTAGTCAGTGGAGTTTTGGTGAATGGGAAATATGAAGAAACACCAGTTGGGACTCCGCAAGGAGGCAACCGCAGTCCACTATTAAGTAATATTATGTTAAATGAACTTGATAAGGAACTAGAAAATAGAGGGTTGCGATTTGTGAGATACGCCGACGACTCTCTCATCTTTGTGAAGAGCGAGAAAGCAGCGAACAGAGTGATGAAGTCAATCGTGAGACTTATAGAAGACAAATTAGGATTGATAGTTAACGTGGAGAAGAGCAAAATCTCTCACCAAAAAGAATTAAAATTCTTAGGGTTTGGGTATTATTACAATACTAAAAACCAGAAATTCAAAGTAAAACCTCACTTAAATTCGATTCAGAAGTTTCAGAGAAAACTTCGAAAACTGACTAAACGAAACTGGGGTGTTCCGCTAGACTTCCGTATATTGAAGCTGAGACAAGTAATATTCGGTTGGGTAAATTACTTTAGGGTCGCAAATATGAAAGAAGTGATGATTCGAATAGATAAGAAGCTTCGCTCCAGAATTAGGGTAATCATCTGGAAACAATGGAAGGTATCGAAGAAGCGAATCAAATCGCTAATTCACCTAGGAATTCCGAAGGAAGAAGCCAAAGGATTAACGTTCTGTCGAAAAGGTTATCGCTTCATAGGACTATCGAAAGTAGTCCAAAGAGCAATCTCAAATAAAAGACTAAAGCAGAGGGGACTCCCCTCTGCTTTAGAACATTATCTAAAAGTTCACACTGTAATATAAATTGAAACGCCGTATACGAGATCCGTACGTACGGTGTTGTGAGAGGGGCGAGAATAAACACATTATTTTCCCTCTACTCGATTGAGTATTAATTAGAAATAATTTTTAATATATCAGCAGTATTTTGATTTATGTTTGATACGAGTAATTTGTCACCTTTCTGGCGTATTTCAATATTTACGAACTGAATCATTTCTTTTGCCATATTTGTGTTAGCTAACCTTGATCTAGAAGAAGTTATATTATTCTCTTTTACAAGATTATTTTTCATATGGAGTTCAAGGACTTTGTAATACGAACCAACCTGTGTCAAACTACCAGTTGTCTTCATAATTGCATTATCTAACTTAGTGATTAATTCGGAAGCTTTCTCTGTGGTGAGCAGGTTTACTTGATCCAATTTTAATGCTGATGTGCTTGTATCCATTAGGTCTAATGTTAATTGTTGCCCAGGATTTGCACCTACCATCAAAACTAGTGGGGAGTTCTCTCCAAGAATTTTCTTTGTGTTGAATTCAAGTTTGTTTGCTGTATCATTGATTCCTTCCATTAATTGTTCTAGTTCTAGTTGGCTTGATTGGCGGTCAGTGTCTGTTAATGTGTCACTAGCATTCATGACGGACAGTTCACGAGCCCTTTGAAGAAGGTCATTCACATTATTTAATCCTTCATTAGCCGCAGATAAAACGGAAAGTCCATCCTGCATATTACGATGTGCCTGTGATAATCCTCTTATCTGTGCTTGCATCGTTTCAGAAACAGCCAATCCAGAAGCGTTGTCACTGGCGCGTCTAATATCTAAACCAGATGCTAACTTATCAATTGTTTTTTCAATCCTTGTTTCATTACGCTGATAACGGTTAACTGAAAAGGCAATAGCCGATTGATTATGAATTTTAATATTATCACCTCATTTCAATACAAATCTTCCTAACATAAATAATATCGTTTTCAAGTAATTAGTGAAATATTACTAATAATTGTCGATATTACCTATATAACGGTAAATTTAATAAAGCAGATTAATTAGTAGAAGGACTTTTCAAAAGGGGATCATGTAAATGAATGTAAATAAACCAGAGGAAATATATAGACAAATCAGTTTGATGACCTCTCCTCCTGAAAAGTTGATTATATGGTTATTAGATGAAGCTATAAAGGCGATAAAAAGTGGAAAACAAGCAGTGAACGCTAAAGATATAGCAGAACAAAATTTACAAATTCAACGAGCACAGCAGCTCATAATAGAAGTCATTCCGATGACTAATGGTTCAATTGAGGGAGGAAAGAAATTTATGATGGTTCTTGATTATTTAAGCCGTCGTCTAATTGAGACAAATATAAAAAGTGAGGTTTTCATTTTAAATGAAATCGAACTCTTTCTTCTAGAAATAAGTGATGCTTGGAAAGAAGTGTTGAAGAACTGAAAAGTTAATAAGAGGAAGGAAAAAGAGGATTCATAAGTATTCCTGAAATTATGTATTGTAATGGAAAAAGGAGTGTAATAATTGGCTTTAAATAAACGGTATGCAGCATATCAACAAAATTCAGTGACGACAACATCACCAGGTGAAGTTACACTTCTGCTATACAGCAGATTTATAAAGGTTGTAAAGTTAGCATCCATAGCAATTAAGGAATCAAATATGGAAGAGAAGAATAAGGACATACAAAAAGCACAAATGATTATCAATGAGTTAAGGATCAATTTAAATATGGATTTAGAAATTTCCCGAAACATGGAGGTAATGTACGAATACATCATTCATCGTTTATTAGAAGGAAATATTAAAAATGATAGATCGATATTGAAGGAAGTAGAAGAATATGTTGAAGAGTTTCACGACACATGGAAGCAAACAAATAATAGCTGTGTTTGAAAAAGTTAAAAATCAAATTTAAAAAGACATTACTTATGAAATTGTAAATACAGATGGAATGAAATATGACTAAAAGAAGTAGGCGAAGAAAATGAAAACGATAACCTTTGATCAATTCCAATTGCTCGACTTCTATTATCATCTATTAGAATATGTAGAAGATGGAATTGATTATGTCATCGAAAGCTTTAGTGATTTGAAGCTTAGTGAAAGTGATAAAATTATGAAAGACATTCATACTGCTCTCTATCAAATTGATTCCACCAACCAAGTTCTGCTTAGAAGCTTAGATGATAGTGAAAACCTCATGCTTGAAATCAAGAAGTTTGATGTTGTTATTACCGTTTTAGAGGGGCTGGAATTGACGATCACAAATTCCTATCAATTTGAAACATTCATTAAAGGCCAATTATCACCTACTTTTAGGTTGTGGAAGCAATCTATCGAGCGCTATATCCAACCTTATATTATTAATTAGACTCGTCAAAATTTGGCGAGTTTTTATTTTCATTCTAAAGGTGCGACGCTAATGATGTATTCGGAACGAGATAGTTTTCCACAACGTTTGGAGAAATAGATAGTGAGGGAACAAGGAAGAAACAAAAGCTTGTTGCATAACACACATTGATTATATTATTTTTTCATACTCCCCAAACCCCGCGCATATATTAATACACTTAACCTACAATCCCCAATAAAACAATCTTCTACAAATAATCACAATTTTTTCACAATTATTTTAAAGTTTAAGCAGGAGACAAGTAGGGAAATGTAGAATTAAGTATACATAGCTTTATCAAAAGGAGGAGTTCAATCATGAGATACAATGTTAGAGGGGAAAACCTTGAAATAACTCCAGCAATTAGAGAATATGCAGAAAAGAAAATTGGTAAGCTTGAGCGATACTTTGAAGAGTCAGTTGATGCAAATGTAAATGTTAATTTGAAATATTATAGTGACCAGGATTCTAAAATTGAAGTAACGATTCCAATGACAGACCTGGTGTTACGTGCCGAAGAGCATAATCAAGATATGTATGCTGCAATCGATCTTGTTGTCAATAAATTAGAGCGTCAAATTCGTAAGCATAAAACAAAAGTCAATCGCAAACTACGTGAGCAAGGTGCACCTAAGTTTGTGTTTAGTAATCTATTAGAAGCCAATGGCAATTCATTAGAAGAAGAGGAAGACCCACAAGAGGTTGTCCGTACCAAGCGATTTAATTTAAAACCAATGGACAGTGAAGAAGCTATTCTTCAAATGGACATGTTAGGACATAACTTCTTCGTGTTTACCGATTCTAAATCAAATAATACAAGTGTCGTCTATAAACGTAAAGATGGAAAATACGGCTTAATCGAGCCTCACGTATAAACAAAGTGAACAGCGTCTATTAATAGACGCTGTTTTTTATCGTTTTTTCTTCATTATTAAATCCACATCCATTGCTTCTTCACTAAAATTTGGGCACAACCACTTTTTTCTCCTAATTCCTATGATTAGCTCTCAAAATCTAACTAAATTAACCGATATAAAAATTAATAGTTAATTTATCCTATTTTGAAGAGGTGACAACATGGTAAAAAGAACCTATTTAATCATACTGCTAACCAGTCTTCTTTCAGCTTGTAACCAGAACACAGCCTATATTTCTGAGATTGACGTGCAAAGTGTTCAGTCGATTGAAGATGTAACAAAAAAATCTCCGTTGAAAGCTGAATTCCAAATTAGAGGTATTTCAATTGGAGCAGATTTAACGACAATCATTCAAGCACTCGGTGAACCAGATACAAAGACTCTATTAGGAGAAGTGTCAGGTGGCATCAAAATAGAGGAATTAAGCTATGGATCGAACTTTTTTATCATGAAGGAAGGCAAAGCAATCGGTTTACTATCAAAGGACCCTTCTATCGAAACGAAAGCAGGGATTATGAATAACGATGCGATCGATAACCTATTAGAGAAATATCCGGATGATTCCCTTTTGTATACAACAGACACTTATTTTTTATATGATGAACATTACCTTTTAACATTCGAACCCCAAGAAGGTCTTATAAATGAAATCAGCCTTTTTAAGAAAGATACTTTTTTAGAGTTAAGTGGTTCTTCTTTTGAAAATTTACTTTTAAAGTCTACTAAATTTGAATCACCTACTGGAGAAACGTCGATCGGTCTAGAGGATGGGAACTCCTTTTGAGTGGATGTTCATTAGGTGCAACTCAGCAATTGCATTTTATTGCTATCCACCATATTTTGGGTATGAAGCCATTTAGAATAGTAACTTCCTCATTGCTATTCTAACTATTAAAAAGTAAAATATAGGAAATGAATAACCATATGAAATACATAATTGTGTGACTTACTATTTAATGTAGCTTTCATTTAAATAGACCAAGAGCCTGCTCCTGTTGTACCTTGCATTAAATAGTGCTAAAATAAAGGATAGTTTATAGTAAAACATTCGATAATTAATAGAAAATTTCACTCTATACAAAGAGGAGCGCTATGAATGCTTGGAATTTTAAATAAGGTATTTGATTTTAACAAACGTGCGTTAAATCGTTATGAAAAGATGGCTGATCAAATCGAAGCATTAAACAGTAAAATGAACGGTTTATCAGATGAAGAACTTAAGGCTAAAACAGAAGAATTTAAAGGTCGTGTTGCAAAAGGTGAAACGCTTGACGATCTTTTAATAGAAGCTTTTGCTGTTGTTCGTGAAGCAGCGAAGCGTGTATTAGGTTTACACCCGTACAAGGTACAATTAATGGGTGGTGTCTCCTTGCATGAGGGGAATATTTCTGAGATGAAAACAGGTGAAGGGAAAACATTAACTTCAACAATGCCTGTTTATTTAAATGCGCTTTCAGGTAAAGGCGTCCATGTTGTGACAGTCAATGAGTATTTAGCAAGTCGTGACGCACAAGAAATGGGTCAGTTATATGATTTCTTAGGTTTAACAGTTGGTCTGAATTTGAACTCGATGAATAAAGATGAAAAGCGTGAAGCGTATGCTGCCGATGTCACTTATTCAACGAACAATGAGCTTGGATTTGACTACTTACGTGACAACATGGTGCTTTACCGCGAGCAAATGGTTCAGCGTCCACTGAACTTTGCCGTTATTGATGAAGTTGACTCGATCTTAGTCGATGAAGCAAGAACACCACTAATCATTTCTGGACAAGCTGCAAAATCGACAAAACTTTATATGCAAGCGAATGGTTTTGTCCGTCAATTAAAGCAAGAAGATGATTTTACTTATGATGTCAAAACAAAAGCTGTTCAGCTTACAGAGGATGGAATTACGAAGGCTGAAAAGGCCTTTGGAATTGATAACCTTTATGATATTACGCATGTTGCCTTAAATCATCACATCAACCAAGCTTTAAAAGCACAATTTGTGATGCATAATGATGTTGATTATGTTGTTGAGGAAGAACAGGTTGTCATCGTTGACTCATTCACTGGTCGTCTTATGAAAGGTCGTCGCTACAGTGATGGACTTCATCAAGCGATTGAAGCAAAAGAAGGGTTAGAAATTCAAAACGAAAGTATGACCCTTGCAACGATTACATTCCAAAACTACTTCCGTATGTATAAAAAGCTTTCCGGTATGACGGGTACAGCTAAAACAGAGGAAGAAGAATTCCGCAATATTTATAACATGCAGGTCATTGCGATTCCAACAAACCAGCCGATTGCTCGTGATGATAAAGCTGATTTAGTTTATCGTTCAATGGAAGGGAAATTCCGTGCGGTTGTTGAGGATGTTTCACAGCGCTATGATCTAGGCCAACCAGTTCTAGTTGGTACGGTTGCGGTTGAAACGTCTGAATTAATTTCTCAGCTTCTCAAGAAAAAAGGTGTTCCACATCATGTGTTGAATGCGAAAAATCATGAGAAGGAAGCAGAAATTATTGAAACAGCTGGTCATCAAGGTTCAGTAACGATTGCAACAAATATGGCTGGACGTGGGACAGATATCAAGTTAGGCGAAGGTGTCATTGAACGTGGCGGTTTGGCCGTTATTGGTACTGAACGTCATGAATCACGCCGTATTGATAATCAGCTCCGTGGACGTTCAGGACGTCAAGGGGATCCCGGTGCAACACAATTTTACTTATCAATGGAAGATGAATTAATGCGCCGCTTCGGTTCAGAGAATATGATGAATATGATGGATCGTCTAGGTATGGATGATACCCAACCAATTCAAAGTAAAATTGTTTCTCGTGCTGTTGAATCTGCGCAAAAGCGTGTTGAAGGAAATAACTTCGATGCCCGTAAGCAGCTTCTACAATATGACGATGTTTTACGTCAGCAACGTGAGGTAATTTATAAACAACGCTTTGAAGTTCTAGACTCAGAAAACCTTCGATCAATCGTTGAAAAAATGCTTGCATCAACCATTGACCGTGTCGTTGCTACCTATACGCCGAAGGAAGAAGTTGAGGAAGAATGGAACTTAGACGGCATTGTTGATTATATGAATGCGAACATTCTTCAAGAAAATGACCTTGATGCCAAGGCGCTTCGTGGTAAAGAACCTGAAGAAATGGCCGAGTTGATTAACAAAAAAGCAATTGAGTACTATGATGCAAAAGAAGTGGACTTCGGCGAAGAACAAATGCGTGAGTTCGAAAAGGTTATCCTGCTTCGTGCTGTTGATTCGAAATGGATGGATCACATCGATGCTATGGATCAACTTCGTCAAGGTATCCATCTACGTGCATACGGTCAAAATGATCCATTACGTGAATACCAAATGGAAGGCTTTGCAATGTTTGAGGAAATGATTGCGTCGATCGAAGAGGATGCTGCTAAGTACATTATGAAAGCACAAATTCGCAACAACCTTGAGCGTGAAGAAGTAATCAAAGGCCAAACAACTGCTTCTCATCCTAAAGAAGGCGATGAAAAGCCAAAGAAAAAACCATCTCGTAAAGTCGTAGAAATCGGACGCAACGAAGCATGCTTCTGCGGCAGCGGCAAAAAATTTAAAAACTGCTGTGGACAATAAAGCTCTTTTCTGAAAATTCTTTGTTCCACTTTTATAAAAATCGGTCTTTGGATTTCTATCGTATTAATTGTAGCTATTTTCAAAAAAGAGACATAGTATTCAACGAAAAGAGCCTACTTGACTATATGCTTTTTACGTAAAACCTTAGGACTTGTCTTAATGGATAACAAAATTTAAGAATTCGTCTTAAAAGGAGAAAGGTGCTTACCACCTCTCTTTCTAAGACTGATTAAAAAATCGCAAATGAGGTTGACTAAAAAGGGTCTGACCCCTCCAACAAACACTAATATATGTGCTTTTACTTAAAGTAAGCCCCTATATTGAGATAGAGGGGTCTGACCCTTTGGTTTTGACCTTGGATCTGACCTCTCCACCAACACCAATATATGAGCTTTCATCTAAAGTAAGCTGTAAGCTCTATATTAAGATAGAGGGGTCTGACCCTTTCTTTTAAACACTTTTATAAATAAATACAATTCACCAAAAATACAACCCAAAACACAAATTAACCCTGAGGTGACTGTAATGGAACTAGTAGAAATTCGTCATGAGCTTGAAAATACAGCTAAACGTTTAGCGGACTTTAGGGGGTCTCTTTGACCTCGATATAAAGGAAGCTCGCATCGAACAGCTTGAAGGTCAAATGACTGCACCAGGATTCTGGGATAGTCAAAATGCTGCACAATCTGTGATCAATGAAACAAATGCATTAAAAGAAATGGTTGATCAATTCCATGAGCTCCATGAGTCCTATGAGAATCTGCAATTAACCTATGAACTTGTTAAAGAAGAAGAAGATGCAGAATTACAAGGTGAGTTAGAAACAGAAATTATGGAGTTAGTTAGTCAGCTGAATGATTTTGAGCTCCAGCTTCTTTTAAGTGAACAGCATGACAGAAATAATGCGATTCTTGAGCTTCATCCAGGTGCAGGTGGAACGGAATCTCAAGACTGGGGTTCTATGCTTCTTCGTATGTACACACGTTGGGCAGAGAAACGAGGCTTTAAGGTCGAGACACTTGATTATTTACCAGGTGACGAGGCTGGAATCAAAAGTGTCACACTGCTTATTAAAGGGCATAACGCGTATGGTTATTTAAAAGCGGAAAAAGGCGTTCATCGTCTAGTTCGGATCTCTCCATTCGATTCATCAGGCCGCCGACATACATCATTTGTTTCTTGCGAGATTATGCCGGAATTTAATGATGAGGTCGATATCGAAATCCGTACCGAGGATTTAAAAGTTGATACGTACCGCGCTAGTGGAGCAGGTGGACAGCATATTAATACGACAGATTCAGCTGTCCGTATTACTCACTTACCGACCAATTCGGTTGTGACCTGTCAAACAGAGCGTTCACAAATCAAAAACCGTGAGCATGCAATGAAGATGCTGAAAGCAAAACTCTATCAACTACGAATTGAAGAGAAGGAAGCAGAACTTGCAGAAATTCGTGGCGAGCAGAAGGAAATCGGCTGGGGTAGTCAAATCCGTTCCTACGTTTTCCACCCATACTCAATGGTTAAGGACCACCGTACGAACACAGAGATCGGTAACGTTCATGCAGTCATGGATGGCGAGTTAGATCCATTTATTGATGCCTACCTCCGTTCGAAGTTGTCATCATAAGACGAAAGCAACCTTATTACATGAGCAGTAGCTCTGTGTAGGGTTGCTTTTTTATTGGATTTTCAGTAAAAAGTGGCGTGCACACTGCGTTTTTGTCACTTGGTCGATATCTCGTTGGTTTCAGCTGATAAATAAACGTAATCGGACAATGAAAAGGGAAGTTCCAACAATAATATAGTAGAGATGGACAATACAGAACGAATTCAAGACAATAAGTCAGCTATATACAATCTGTATGACTCGATACCAATTAGCAAACACTAACAACCAACTGACTACAAAAGCTCTTTACCCCATTACCACGTTATTTTGCTGTTATTCACAGACAAAAGGCTGAGTGCTATACTCGAGTCTTGGCATCTTGAACATAAACGATGAAATTGACAGCAGAGGAGTATCGCATTCAGATGAAAAAAAGAAATCATATTTATAATCCTAAACTTGAAAAGTCTCTTGAATACATCTACATTTTACTTGGTTCTGCATTGGTAGCGATCGGATTTAATCTATTTTTATTACCAAACCGGGTTGCCTCTGGTGGAGTCAGTGGTATTAGTACAATCTTAGATGCAACCGTTGGATTTGAACCTGCTTATGTGCAATGGGCATTAAACATCCCGTTATTTATTGCCGGTGTTATATTCTTAGGAAAGCAATTTGGTTTTAAAACGTTAATAGGAACGATTTTTGTTCCGCTTGTTGTCTATCTAACAAGAAATTGGGAGCCGGCAACATTGGATCCGTTACTAGGTTCATTATTTGGAGGGATCTCAATAGGTTTAGGGCTTGGTTTGGTGTTTAGAGGGAAGGCTTCAACAGGTGGGACTGATCTAGCTGCTCAAATATTCCATAAGTTTACTGGACTATCGCTTGGTACTTGTATAGCATTAATCGATGGACTGATTGTGTTAGCTGCCGCGATTGTTTTTAATCTTGAACAGGGGTTATATGCCCTTGTCGGTTTGTACGTCACAAGTAAAACGATCGATATCGTCCAGATTGGGTGGGGACGTTCTAAAATGGCGATGATCATTACCAATAAACAGATCGAAATTCAGGATGCAATCCTTCATGATATTGATAGGGGGGTTACTCGTTTAGCTGCACATGGTGGTTTTACCAATAATGAAAGACCGATTCTGATGTGTGTGGTCGATCAGACTGAATTCACAAAGTTGAAACAACTGGTGCGAAGTATTGACCCACATGCTTTTGTTACGGTTACTGATGCTTCAGAGGTACTCGGTGAGGGTTTCAAACGGGCTTAGTTAGGTTATAATATCAATGGAATTATTTAGTGAAAACAACCTTTAAAGGAGGATATACAATTGAAAATTAAATTACTAGGATTGTTACTTGGAACTTCAGTTATTTTAGGAGCTTGCGGTGGTGCTGATGAACCAAAAGAAGAGTCTACAGGTGAAACATCAGGTGGAGAAGCCGAACAAATCGTTCAAGGAAACTGTATTGGCTGTCATGGAGAAAATCTTGAGGGCTCAGCAGGTCCTAACTTGACAGAAGTTGGATCAAAATACGATAAAGATGAAATCAAGAACATTATCATTAATGGACAGGGTGGCATGCCTGGAGGACTTCTAGAAGAGGCAGACGCTGAGGTTGTGGCAAGTTGGTTAGCTGAGAAAAAATAATTTCATTGGAAGAAGTCTTAATTTCTCCAATTCGCAACACTCTATGACAAAAAATAGTTAAAAAACTAAACAGTAAAAACTCAAATAAGCAATTAATACCGTAAAAAATCAAGGTTGGCCATGTCAAAGGTCACCCTTTTTTTATTTTTTCTTGCAATTTTAGTCAAAAAGTTCTAAAATTTTAATAGATATAAGCGCTTACAAATTCTGCAATGATTTTGTTACTTTATACCAAGTTCGACAGATGACGTCAATTGTATCAAGGTTTTGCTCCTGTTCAATGCTTTGAAATATAAATGTAATATAAATTTAGTCTATTTTTGCCGAAAAATGATGGTATAATGAGATTTGTAGTTTACAAGACAAGGAGTTATTGTGTCTGTTTAGTCGACAATATGCGACAACAACCGACTAATTTCTCAAGAAATATGTCTCTATTGGCAATATTACTTTGTCACTTTCTTTGAAGACAGTTCGCAACATTCTATAGAGAAAGCAAAAAACAACTATTAGGTGGGTTTCTATGATCGAAATGAATGAAGTATATAAAACATACCCAAATGGCGTTTTAGCCATTAATGGGCTTGATATAAAGATACAGTCAGGTGAGTTTGTCTATGTAGTTGGACCGAGTGGTGCAGGTAAGTCTACGTTTATTAAAATGATGTACCGTGAAGAGAAACCATCAAGCGGAAAAATTATCATTAATGGTGTCGATTTATCAAAGCTAAAGGAATCTAAGGTTCCTATGTTACGACGCAGCATTGGTGTTGTGTTCCAAGATTTTAAGCTTTTACCGAAGTTAACAGTTTTTGAGAATGTCGCTTTTGCATTAGAAGTAATTGGTGAAAATCGCAACACAATTAAAAAGAGAGTACTAGACGTTTTAGATTTGGTTCAGCTTAAACATAAAGCACGATTTTTTCCTAATGAATTATCCGGTGGGGAACAGCAACGTGTTTCTATTGCACGTTCTATTGTAAATAACCCTGCAGTTATGATCGCGGATGAGCCGACAGGTAACTTAGATCCTGATACCTCATGGGAAATCATGCACCTGTTTGAAGAGATAAATAATCGTGGCACAACGATCGTTATGGCAACACATAACAAGGAAATTGTAAACACATTGAAAAAGCGTGTCATCGCAGTCGAGGATGGAAAGATAGTGCGAGATCAGGCGAGAGGGGAGTACGGAATATATGATTAATGCCCTTGGACGTCATTTACGTGAAAGTGTGAAAAGCTTAGCGAGAAATGCATGGATGACATTTGCATCTGTGAGTGCGGTAACCGTAACTTTAATTTTAGTTGGTACATTTTTAGTTATTATGATGAACTTGAATCATGTTGCCGATAATCTTGAAAATGATGTAGAAATCAGAGTACATGTCGACGTAACAGCAAAAGAAGATGCACAAGCTAAACTTAAAAGTGATATAGAAAAGATCAAACAGGTCGATACAGTTGTATTCTCCCCTAAGGATAAAGAATTAACTAACTTAGTTGAAAGCTTAGGAGAAGAAGGTAAGTCCTTTGAATTGTTTGAACAAAACAATCCACTAAATGATGTATTTGTTGTTAAAGCAAAGAATCCACAAGATACAGATCAGATAGCTGCTAAAATTGAAAAGCTAGATAATGCTGCAAAAGTTAAATATGGGCAAGAAGAAGTCGAAAAATTATTCGAAGTCATTTCCATTGCTAGAAACATTGGAATAGCTTTAATTATTGGTCTTGTCTTTACTGCTATGTTTTTAATCTCTAATACAATTAAAATTACCATTTTTGCAAGAAGACATGAAATTGAGATTATGAAACTAGTAGGAGCTACAAATGGATTTATTCGCTGGCCATTTTTCCTTGAAGGATTATTATTGGGAGTTTTAGGCGCAACTGTTCCAATTATATTGATTGTAACAGGATATCAAACATTGTATAAATGGGCATTGCCTAAATTACAAGGTTCCTTTGTAGAATTCTTACCATTCAGTCCGTTTGTTTATCAAGTATCAGCGCTTCTATTACTTATCGGTGCGTTAATCGGTGTATGGGGAAGCTTAATGTCTGTCCGTAAATTCCTTAAGGTGTAAACTAGCAATATTGCTAGTTTACGATATTTAATAAGAGATTAGCATCAAGTTAGATCGAGTGGCTTAGGTCCATTCGGTACATAACGCGAGGGAGGATACATGATGAAATGCAACAATAAAGTATTAACGTTCGGCTTAGCGACAATCATTGGGACAAGCGGGTTATTGGTACCGTTTAACAATCCTGTCCACGCTGCAACGTTGGATGAAAAGAAACAAGAAATCGAAAGCAAACAATCAGATGTTACTACTAATATAGATAAAAAGGAAAGTGAAATTTCCAAGCTTGAGGCAGAAGAGGCAAAGCTAGATAATGAAATTAAAACGTTAGATAATCAAGTTGCTGATACAAATGGCAAGATTAGAGAAAAAGAAGCTAGTATCGAAGACATAAAGAATAATATTGAAGAATTAAAAGCAGAAATTGAGACAGTAAGGGCGAGAATTGAAGAGCGTAGCCTATTATTAGAAGACCGTGCGCGTTCACTCCAGGAAAGTGGAGGCATGATTAGCTATATGGATGTGCTTCTTGGTGCTCAAGACTTTGGTGACTTTGTCGGTCGTATAAATGCCGTTACAACAATTGTCGAAGCAGATCGTGATATTCTTCAAGCCCATGAAG
The DNA here is from genome assembly GCF_059758525.1 of Metabacillus sp. GQ13. Classification (NCBI taxonomy): domain Bacteria; kingdom Bacillati; phylum Bacillota; class Bacilli; order Caryophanales; family Bacillaceae; genus Metabacillus; species Metabacillus sp. GQ13. The sequence goes on along the minus strand of NZ_JCAXET010000010.1, from coordinate 37,792 downwards.
CTGATAAAAAGCTGTTAGAGAAAGCCGAACAAGATCTAAATAGTCAGCTACAAAATTTAGAAGACTCCCTAACAGAATTAGAAGTATTGAAAGAACAATTAGATGTTCAAAAGAACAAAAAGAAAGTTATTATGGAACAAGTAATGGCTCAACATGACGAAGCAATTGAAGAGGTACATGTCCTAGAGAATGAAGCAGAATTCTTAGCAGAGCAGAAAAAAGCGATCGAATTAGAAGAAAAGCGACAAAAAGAAGCAGCTGAAGCCGCAGCACGTGAAGCAGCTGAAGAAGCGAAAAAGCAAGCAGCAGCTCAGGCAGCAGCTGAAAAGGCAAACAGTCAAGCAGCAACTTCATCAAGTTCGAAGTCAAAAGCTACTACTAGCTCGAAATCAAGCACAAGTTCAAGTTCAAACGCTAGCAATGCTTCATCACAAAAGCCATCAGTAACAGGCGGTAGCTTTATGTGGCCAGCATCAGGTAGTTATACGTCTGGATATGGTTATCGTATTCATCCTATAACAGGAGCCCGTAAATTACATGGAGGAATTGATATTGCCAATAGCTCAGATGTTCCGATTGTTGCCTCAGCAGGTGGAACGGTCATCAGATCACATCACTCTAGCAGCTATGGTAATGTTGTATACATTTCCCACAATATTAATGGACAAGTATACACAACCCTTTATGCACATATGGAAACGCGTCATGTTAGTGCAGGTCAAGCAGTGTCTAAAGGACAACAAATAGGCATTATGGGTAATACTGGACATTCAACTGGCCAACATTTGCACTTTGAAATTCACAAGGGACCTTGGAATGGATCGGCAAATACTGTTGACCCAAGAAGCTACTTACCTTAAAATATACCCTTGAAAAAAGCCCTTTAAACGTTACGTTTAAGGGGCTTTTTGTCGGTTTTAATTCTTGTATATCAAATTCCACCACTTTGACATCCAAAATACAAACACCTTTTAGCGCAATGTAATGACTTATTCCAACTTTTTGTAATGCCTTACATGATTTGTACAAGCATGACATATAATAAAAAAAGTCTAAATGATTACATAAACTTAGCGACATTTATATAGGAGGTATAGGATGAATCAAAGAATAACAGCTTTGTTTATTGCATTAGGGATCGTAGTTGGTGCGGGTGGCATGTATGTTGGTATTGATTTATTAGAACAGGATAAGAAGGTTGAAGCTGAAGCAATCCCAGCTAATGGTAGCGTCTTTAATGTAGAGGATGAGGCATCTGATATTGCAGGCTTTGAAAAGTTTAAGCAAGCACTCGAGTTAATTTCTACTCGTTATGTTGAGGATGTTGATGAAGAGGAGCTACTTGAAGGGGCTATTCAAGGGATGCTTTCTACATTAGATGATCCATATTCGGTTTACATGGATAAAGAAACAGCAAAGCAGTTTTCACAGGCATTAGATTCCTCGTTTGAAGGCATAGGTGCCGAGGTAGGAGTGAAAAGTGGTAAGGTTACAATCATTGCTCCATTCAAGGGATCACCGGCAGAAAAGGCTGGTCTGCAACCGAATGATCAAATCGTTGGAATCGATGGCAAAAATGTTGAAGGTCTCGACCTCCATGAAACTGTCCTAAAGATTCGTGGCAAAAAGGGAACAAAGGTAGCAATCGAGGTTGTCAGATCAAATTCAAGAGAGAAGCTAACCTTTGATGTCGTACGTGATGAAATCCCGCTTGAAACAGTCATTGGGTCTACTAAGGAATACAAAGATAAAAAGGTAGGATACATTCAAATTACCTCTTTTTCAGAGAATACGGCCGAAGATTTTGCAAATACGCTAAAGAAATTAGAAAAAGACCAAATTCAAGGGCTTGTATTAGATGTACGTGGAAACCCTGGTGGTTATTTGCAAAGTGTTGAAGAAATACTTAAGCAATTTGTCACGAAAGATCACCCTTACATTCAAATTGAAGAGAGAAATGGTGACAAAAAGCGTTACTTTTCAAAACTTACTAAGAAAAAAGATTATCCTGTAACAGTATTAATAGATAAAGGCAGTGCTTCTGCTTCGGAGATTCTTGCTGGGGCGTTAAAGGAAGCCTCAGACTATGATATTGTTGGTGTCACCTCATTTGGAAAAGGAACGGTACAACAGGCTGTCCCAATGGGGGATGGCAGTAACATTAAATTAACACTATATAAATGGTTAACACCTGAAGGAAATTGGATTCATAAAAAAGGTGTTGAGCCAACAGTAACAGTCGAGCAGCCAGTAGTATTCCAAACAAGTCCAATTCAACTTGAAAAAAGTCTAGTGCCTGACATGAATAATGAACAAGTAAAAACAGCCCAAGTTATCTTAAAGGGACTTGGTTATAAACCTGGCAGAGAAGATGGTTATTTTAACAAGGAAACAGAAATAGCCGTTAAAACGTTCCAACAAGAAAACAAACTCCCTGTAAATGGAAAAATTGATCTTCAAACAGCAGATACACTTAATGAAAAAATGACCGATCTAAAAGAAAAGGAAGAAAATGACAAGCAATTGAAAATGGGTATTAAGGCATTGTTTGATTGAGAATCATAAAGGACTGACAAATTTGTCGGTCCTTTTTTAATCTCTTATTTCTAAGTCATATTTCCTCTTTTTCAAATTCGAGAAATAATTGAGACGAAAAATGGTTAATAGAAACGAAATAGTATTAATATATAGATATATTGTCCATAAAGTTATTCTGAAAAATCAAATAGTTGAAGTGATGATGGTATGAAACGGCTACTTTGAACATAGATACTAACAGAAAAATCGGAGGGTTCAACATGAAAAAGTCCAGTTACTATAAGGAACAGGTCTATCAAAAGATACTTAAGGATTTAAGTGAAAGAAATTCAGCTAATCAAACACATGCGAGTTCTAATAAATGGATACGCTTATTTTGTATGTACTTAGCAAATTACACAGCAATTAAAGAGACGGATCAAATAGATAAGGCTTGTGTACAAGAATACTTTACCTACTTAATTGACAATCATAAGCGCTTAGCCATTAACTTGGCAGATATAAAGAAGTCTATGCAAATGATAGAAGAGATTTTACACATTGAAGTGGATGATGAGATGAATGATTTTTCACTTTCGAATACTGGTTTGTGGAAGAATTTGAAGTGATTTTGGGTTAGAGTGTAGGATAGGTAGAGGGATTTGAGTGAATTTAAGTGGGATAGTGTGGATATGTGGATTTTGTTCTGTATGTAGGGATCTTTTCGCGTTTATATATTGTTATTGGTTTTGTAGGGAGTTTAGTGGTGTTGTAAAAATCCAAGTACCGATTTTTACGGGATAGGTGGAACTTTGTATGGATATGAAAAGATCTTAAATCCAAGTGCCGATTTTTACGGTATTGTTTGAGCATTGTATTAATATGAAAAGATCTTTGATCTTTTCGCGTTTTATATATAGTTATTTGAATTGTAGGGAATTTATGGGTGTTGTAAAAATCCAAAAGCTTGATTTTTACGGTTAGTATGGAACTTTGTATGAATATGAAAAGATCTTTGGTAAAATATTAGTAACCTAATAGATAAGGTAGATAGAGGTAAGGTGGGATTCTGCTTTGATGGAAAATTGGTTACTGGAGTTATTTTGGGCGGTGGGTCGTTTTTTTATTCATCCATTGTTTTATTTGTTTTTCCTTTTGACACTTGCATATGGATATTTTCGGATTAAGCGTGAGAGAAGGTCTTTTCATATTCGGATAGAGGATATGTATGAGGAGATGAAATTCACTTATACAAAGGGATTAATTGTTGGCGGTATGGCGTCGCTGGTTCTTTTTGGAGTAGGCTTAAGCTTGCCATTTGGAACAATTGTTTTATTGGCTATTGTTACGGCAATTATAGGATTTACGTTTCAACTACGTTATCTTTCTGCGGCTTTTTCAATTGGCTTGACTCTTTTTATAACGGGAATGATTACAACCTTTGAATTAAATGGATTGGAACAGTTTTTTGTCGGATTATCAACAACAAACTACTTGTCTTTAAGTCTATTAGCAGGTTTATTGATCGTTGCTGAAGGTGTATTAATTTTTAAGACGGCTCATAAAAACACATCACCGTTTTTGAAGACTAGTACAAGGGGTTTGCCAATTGGCACACATGTTTCTAATCGGACATGGATGTTACCGTTGTTATTTCTTGTACCAGGTGGGACGCTTACTTCGTCTTTGCCTTGGTGGCCAGTTTTAACGATAAACGGAGAACCATTTTTATTGCTATTCATTCCTTTCTTTATTGGATTTAATCAGCGTGTACAAGGGTCACTTCCGATGCAGAGTATTAAAGTAACGGGTGTCCGAGTTATCTGGTTGGGTGTACTAACGATCGCGATATCAGTTGTCAGTATTTGGCTTACTGCCGCCGCATTTATTGCTGTATTTATCGCAATGATTGGACGCGAATTTATTACAGTACGTCAACGATTGAACGACGATTCTGCTGCCTTTTACTTTTCAAAGCGAGATCATGGCTTAATGATATTAGGAATTCTTCCGTATTCACCTGCAGCAAAAATGAATTTGCAGGTAGGAGAGATGATCATGAAAGCTAATGGTGTTGCTGTTAAGACGGTTGAAGAATTTTACGAGGCATTGCAAAAAAATAGTGCATTCTGTAAGCTTGAAGTCATCGATTATAATGGGGAAATTCGCTACGCACAATGTGCTCTGTATGATGGTGAGCATCATGAATTGGGGATTCTCTTTGTTCAAGATGAGAAAAAGTGGGAAACGGAAGCTGTTTAAGTTTTCATTTCTCACCTTCTTTTGCATAGCTTTTCATAACAAAACACCTCCAGAGTTTCACGGGAGGTGTTTTTTCCTATTTTAAAGGGCTCAATCCGTTGAAAAGAATCAAAATGAATGAGAATCTTGAGGCTTAGACCGAATCATTCTATTATTCAGTTAGAAAAGAGAAAGTTGTACTTCGCCATCCTCAAAATCCTCTATAGCCTCATTTTCCTTTTTATCTTCATTTACCTTAGGCGGAGGAAGGGGATCCTGCAATTCGGCTGTTAGTACTTCATATTTACAATCAACACGGTTTCTATCTAATGCTTTTAAAGAATGATTTTTTAACAATTTCTCTAGATAAGCAACAACATCAACATATAGTCGATATCTACCAGTAGAAAATGTTTTGTCAGAGAAGCCATGATTTTCGATAAGATCGTTGCATAGATCGAGTGCAGAAATCTCACTATGTCTTTTTATATAACTTTGGACATCTAATTGAAATTTAGCTTTATTCATATTTCCCTCCTTAAGTGTGGAATAAGAATCTAATGTACTGTAAGTATAAAGCAAGTTTATCATCAAATGACAATAAACTACTTCAAACGTTATCTGCGCTTTGAAAAATTCAGTCGTTAAAGTATACCTCGATGCTGTATGCAATGCCACTTTACATAGGAAAAGCTAAGTTTCTCATTGTCATCGTGCTACTTCTAACGTTTATTTAAATTGGCGAAAAGAAAATTGTGAATATATGTTAAAATAACGTTATAAAGAGGGGGATAGGATGAGCAAAAAATGTCTAGTATTTAACCTCATCGCAGGAATTATCATAATTGGTGCGATGGTCGTTCAACTTGTTTCCGGCAGTAACAATTTGCCTTATCTATTTATCGTTTTATTTATACTTTCTTTTTTATTACAAAAGGTGAATGGTAATGGGAACATTAAATTTTTTGGATTGATGCTTACAATTTTATTATTATTTTTGTCAATCATGATTTCATTACCCCGTATTTTTCCTTTTGCTCCTTAGTAAACCTTGATATAGCGGGTTAATTTAATGAAAGAGGCGTTATCGGTGAAAAACGAATTAGAATTTTTGAGGGATAACGTTTCACTAGTCCAATTACTGCGTGGTTCTAGTCTTTATAAGATAAGGCCTGCTAGTTGCTTACCCCAAGATGTAATTTTAGTTACGATAAATACTGCCTTTTTATAAACAGCTTCAGAATTTTCAGGATCATAACCAATCATAAGTATTAAGATAAAGAGTAAGTCCTTTTTTGCGAATCAATAAAATGAACGCCCAAGATCACTCTGAGCGTTTTTGTTTGTAAATTAACAGGTGATCTTCACTGTGAATTAAAGAACCAATTAAATGGATGTTAAATGTTTCGGAACGACTTAATCATACAAAACATCCTCTTTAGAAAAACATTTACCCGAATTGAAATAGCTTCAAGACTTTGTCAACAAAAGACTCATTGGAAAAATTCTGCTGATAATCATCAAGTTCACTTGTATAAAATTGATAATTCGCTTTGCCATTTTCTTTGGCAAGATACATCGCTTTATCAGCGTTTGTAATTAACTTTTCATTTTCGAGACCGTCATCTGGATAAGTTGAAATACCAATACTTGGTGTGACCGACATGGTGTTATGATTGAATGTGTAAGATGCTGAGATATTCGTTAAGATCCGATCGGCAATGGAAACTATTTCATCTTTATCTGTCTCCTCAATGACAACGATGAACTCATCTCCACCAATTCGTGAAATTAAGTCTTCCTCTCGAACGCTATTCATTAATCTGTTCGCTACTTCTTTTAGAAGTTCGTCACCTGTGTCATGTCCCAGGGTATCATTTATCGCTTTAAATCCATCTAAATCGATGAACATAATCGTGAAATCATGGTTTCTACGTTTAGCACGAGCGAGTACTTTTCGTAAATGGCTTTTTAACATGGTCCGATTTGGTAACTTTGTTAAAGCGTCATAAAAAGCCATTTGCGCTAATTCATCTTCTTTTTCTTGTTGTCGTGTCACATCAAAGACAATTCCGTAAATCGTCTTAACATTTCCAGAATCAGTAAAATCCAAATTTGTCCGAATTTCAATCCATCGTATTTGCTCATTATCTCCAACAATTCGATAGATAGAACTTGAGGGAATTCCTGCAAGCCAAGATTCTTTATTATGTTGAAAGTTCTGCCTGTCGTCGGGATAGATCTTTTCTTCGAAATCAGTGATTGTAAATGGGGAATCCTTTTTCGTACTGTTCATTAGAGCTGAGATGTTTTCAGAAGCGAACCAATTCTGAGTTTGTACGTCTAAGGAAAATACAGGAGCAGTTTTCTGCATGAGATTGTTTAAACGATACTGTTTCTCTTCTAATGTTGAATACTGTTTTGTCATGCGATCTTGTTGGATAGTCTGCTGCTTTAATATGATAGAAGTAATTAATATTGGAATGAAAAATGATAAAGCTAGAAGAAAGTGTGAAATTTGAGTTTGCCATGAGTCAACTGTATGATAAATAATGACTTCAATTCCTATAAATATAAAAATAGGGATTATCCATAATTTATTATTAATTGTCATTTAACCACATCCATTTTAAGATACTCTTATAGTAGCACAGAAATATAGATTTGGTTCGACAATTTTCTACAAAATTTTCATGAAAATTAAGGTATCCCCTTTATTGTGAACATATTAAATCTGGTTGTATTGCCTCTTAGTATTCGTTTACTTTAAAGGGGTGAAGACGTTGTGGAATGACTACCTGTTGTTATATGAGAGCAAAGGATACCGGCTCTTTAGAATTTAAAATCCGGTAATATCAATTCATGAAAATGAGTAAATAAAAACTGCTCATTTAGGTGGCTGTGATAGAGTTCTAAGCCTTGCATCGCTTCATTGTTTACTTGCTTTAATTTAGCTATTTCAAAAAGAATATCGGCTTTTAATAACCCTTGATAATTAGCATCGAATGAATCAAGCGCCTTTTGAAAAAGTGAAAGGGTTGTTGCTTCATCAATCGGCTTTACTTGCTGAAGTAATTTCGCCTCTAAATAATAATTTCTTGCAATTAGTAATGGATTGGTAACCTGTAAAAGCAATGGTTTTGTTCTCTGGATTAATTCATTAACGATCGAGCGAGACTCAGAATGGGCTAAACAAACGGTTAAACATAGTTGTGTTAGTGCTAGGCTAGTATCCTTTAATCGTTCTACCTCACGAAGTAAATCCAAATCGTTTAAAAGAATAGCCTTCCATTTTTTTATCGTATCCGTCTCTGGATATGTGGACATAAGTGTATAGATCGTAAGTGCCCATCCTCTATATATACCTTCTTGATCATTTGCTTGTTGCAGTCTTTCTCTTAATGCAAGTAAATCTTCCCGCACACTGGTATTGGCTTTATCTTCTAAAAAGGTGAGCAGTAGTTTAAGATAATCGGTTTCTAATGGATGAATGATATGATGATTTATTTTGTTCAGACTTTTTAAGGAGTGTAGGTTTTCCCCAATATAGAGATAGAGAACCGATTGATTAAAATAGAGATCATCTCTTTCTATTTTTGTAATCGTTGGATTTGCTTTTGATAGAGCCAATGCTTGGTCAAGTATTTGGATACTTTTTGTAAGCCCTTTTTGTTTGAAATAGATACTTGCTAATGCATTGTAGGATTTCAATTTTACTTTGATATTATAGCTATTATCTTGCTCTTCTATGATGATTCCTTTTAAGATTGTTTCTGCACGTTGAAGCTGATTTGTCTTTACGTAATAGACGGCAGAAAGATAGTGATAATCAATTTCTCTTGTATTGATTTGATAGTTATCTATTTTTTCCTTGAATTGATCTAGTAAGGTTTTTGCAATTTTCCAATTATTCAAGGTTAAGATGTCGTTAATTTTTTGTCTATCATAGTCTAGCTCTTTTATCTTTTCATTAATGTTAGGATCCAAGAAGAAGTTGGTGGGGATTTTTAACTTCTTACTAAACTCAGTTAATTCTTCATCGCTTATCCCAATATGACCATTTTCAATATTACTCATTTTTCCAAGCGAGCATATTCCCTTCGCTAACTCACCCAACGTTAATCCTTTTTGTTTGCGAGCTTCTCTTATTTTTTCCCCAATCGAATTATGTCTAGGTATCTGGCTTTTCATTTCATCACCTTATTGTGTATGTCATGAGAATATATTACTAGATAATTGATAAATTTACCACTGTAAATAGATCTTTAGGTTTATTTTATGAAATTATTTTCTTTTTACTAATAAAAAGAAATTGAAACTTTTGTGTTGGTTGTTATAATGTAATACATATTTACTAATAAATGTAGAAAATTGTTTAAGTAACCTACAAAGGTGGAAATAACGTTTATATAAGTTGTTTGGTCCAAAAATACTTCATCTTGAGGTGGTACTTTGGAAAGAAGAACCTGGGCAGAAGAGGAGATCGACTATTTAAAGGACAATGTAGGTACTATAAAACTAACAACGATGTCAAAAAAATTAAACCGCACTGAAGGATCGATTCAAAATAAATTAAAAAGACTAGGTATTTCAAATACAAAGGCTCAGACCGGTTACTTAACAACATATGAGCTTGCGAAACTCATTCAAAAGGACGCTACAACTGTTAGAGCTTGGATCACGAAACATGGATTGAATTGTACCAGAAAGACAACACGTTCCTCCCGTCAGTTTTGTTTTATTCATCCAGAGGATTTTTGGAAATGGGCATATCAAAATTGCGAAAAAATTGATTTCTCAAAAATTGAGGCACAATCGATCATTCCTGAACCGTGTTGGGTTGATAAAGAGCGACAAAGGGAAAATCCGACTATTTATAAAAATTGGAGTATTAAAGAGGAACGAGAATTAAAGATGTGGATGAAGGAAGGCTGTTCATTGCGAGAAGTTGCCGGAAAGCTTAATCGTTCTGTGATTAGTGTGCAACGAAAATATGAGCGATTACAGGTGGCGAAATAAACGATTAGTTAGATAAGGTGAAGGAAGGCTTAACTCTATGCAATTTATTGATGTATCGAAATACGACCATGAGACAATGCAGCTTGCCTGGCCCTTATATGACAAAATGAGAAGGGTATTACTAACCGCAGGTAGAACGATTCACCCGAAGATGTTAGCACGGATTAAAGAGATGGGGATCTCGACATTAATGGTAGAAGACGCTGAATCAAAAGGAATTACAATGGACGAGATGGTCGATATGCCAACCTGGCTAGATACAATTGAAGTTGTCCAAAAGATTTACGATCAGGCAAAGAAAAAGCAAGAAATAAACATTGTTGAGCTAAAAAAAGCAGTAGAAAAGATTATTACAGAAGTATCTGCGCGGAGGACGATCTTTCTTATCCCTTCTACGTATGTGACTGGAGAATTAAAGGATTATGCCCATTCGGTCAATGTTGCTTTACTCTCGATTCAAATGGGAAAAACACTTCATTACAGCTACCCTCAATTAAGAGATCTTGCAATAGGAGCTTTACTTCATGATATCGGAAAAGTATTTACAACCATTGAAACAGAGCATCCATTAAAAGGGTTCAATTGGATGAAATCAATAAGAGAGATAAGTTTATTGTCCGCTCATATTGCCTTCCAACACCATGAGTTGCTAAATGGCAAAGGCTATCCTCGAGGGATTTCAGAAAATAATGTTCTTGATTTCCCACAAGTTTGCGCAGTTGCTAATCGATATGAGCGGCTAATTTCTAGTGGTACCATGCTCCCCCATGAAGCAATGGAACTGATTTCAATGAAACATAATCTAGAATACAAAGGAAACATAGTAGAGGCATTCATATCAAGTATCCCTTCGTACATTCCAGGAACCAAGGTGATGCTCAGTAATGGGCAAAAAGCAATGATCATCGGCTTTAAAACAAATCTCCATCGACCAGTTATTCGTTATGTAGAAACTGAGGTGGAAGTTGATTTAGTAGAGAATCCTTCGATTGTGATTACAGGGATTTTAAAGAAGTAACCACCTATAAGGAAGAGAAAGGAAGTGATCATACGAAGTCGCTTCTTTTTTTTGCCCTTTTTTTCGAGAATGGAAAGGGAAAATTCTTAAGAGAACGGATACATTCAAACATTTAGTACCTATCCGATTAAACAAGTGAATAAAATGACCGATATTAATAGGTATAGTAAATATAAATTGTTAAAGGAGTAGTTAAAATGTTAAAGAGAAATATAAAGAGAAAATTAGGGATCGGAATGAAAATAAATCTAATTGTACTAGGCGTTATTTTACTTTTATCTTCTGTAATTGGTGTTATTGCATATAGGGAGCTTACTCATGGGATTAAATCCTTTGCGATTGAAAAGGCAAAGGGAGATTTAGGACTAGCATATCGCTATATTGATAAGAGCTTTCCTGGAGAATGGGAAATCATCGATGGAAAGTTATTCAAAGGCCTTGAAAGTATGGAGGAGAATTATCAAATTGTCGATAGTATAGCAGAGGAAACCGGGGATACTGTGACTATTTTCCGAAATGATATTAGTATTGCATCAAATGTTATGATTGATGGGGAACGTGCAGTAGGGACAAAGGTTACAAATGATATCGTAAAAGTTGTGTTAACTGATGGAAATAACTTTTACGGAGAAGCGCAGATTTTGGACCATACCTACCAAACTGCTTATATGCCAATCTCAGATAGTAGTGGAAACGTCATCGGTATTTTTTATGTAGGTGCTTCACAGAATCTGATTGACGAAACAATCGCATCGTTTTTTATTGTTTTTAGTATTTCTTTAGGAATCATTATTATCATCTCAACGATTGTTGTTATTGCTTTTACCAATCGACTTAAAAAGAGGCTCCGTTCCATCTCAGATGCGTTAAACCTGGCAGGAAATGGTGATTTTACCGCTGTTGTCGTGGACAAAACGGGGGATGAATTAGGAGATTTATCGAATAGCTTTATTACAATGAAGGAAAATCTCAAAGTGATGATTCAAAAGGTAGTCGGAACTTCAGAGCAAGTGGCAGCTTCATCAGAGGAATTAACTGCTGGTGCAGAACAAACGAATAAAGCGACAGCACATATCACAGAAGCGATTCAAGAGGTAGCAAGTAGTGCGGATACGCAAACAGAAAGTGTAGAAGCAAGTGCGAACGCATTAGAAGAAGTAACGTTTGGCATCCATCGAATTGCCGAGAATGCATCCGTTATTGCTGAAGCTGGTGGTCAAACGAGGGAACAAGCAGAACTTGGTAGAGTAAATGTAGAACATACCGTCAAACAAATTAATGCCATTCACGCTTCTGTAAATGGTACAGGTGAAGTATTAAAAAGGTTAGATAATCGGTCACAGCAAATTGGTCATATTACAGAAGTAATAAGTGGAATTGCTAATCAGACAAATCTATTAGCGCTTAATGCAGCAATCGAGGCTGCTCGTGCTGGAGAAAATGGTAAGGGATTTGCGGTTGTTGCAGATGAAGTACGTAAACTTGCCGAACAATCTCAAGAGTCTTCGACGCAAATCTATCAGTTGGTTAATGAGATTCAGCAAGATATGGTTCAGTCAAATGATGCAATGAATCAAGTAAAAGTTGATGTGCAAGAAGGTTTGGGCATTGTTGAGAAGTCACAAGTTAGCTTTAAGGAAATCCTCCAAGCAATGGAAAAAATGAGTGATCAAGTAACGGAAATGGCGGCAACGGCCCAACAAATATCAGCGAGCTCTCAAGAAGTATCTGCAACCTTTACCGGGATTTCAACGATTTCAAAAGAATCATCTGCCCATACACAAACTGTGGCAGCATCAGCAGAGGAACAATTAGCTTCTATGGAGGAAATCTCTACTTCAGCAAGCTCGTTATCAGAACTTGCAATGGAGTTACAGGAGACGGTAAATAAGTTTAAGATGTAATAGGATGTGGAATTGGGAAAATTTTAATAGATCGTTCAGAAAGTCGTACAGCTTGAGTAGAGTTGAAGTTGTGCGACTAAATCATATTCTGTGAAATGGGGAGTGATAGTCGATGTCACTTCTATTTTTATGTTTAGTAGGTGCCTTATAATTGACATATAGTTAAAATTTAAACTATAATTTAGCGGTTGAGCAAGAAAACAGTATTTTACAAAGAAGCTGATTTTTGTAAAGGATTTTTCTGAAATTTGGTTATATCTAATGATAAATGCTTATTTATTTTCACTATGATAAGTCAATGGAATGGCATCAATTGAGGAAGAAGTCTTGAGCAAATTTATTATACGTGGTTGAGATCATAAATAACAATCTTAGTAGAAGGCTTTTTTCACAAAGTTTGTTGTTTTTCGTAATGAGTACTTCTTAAGTACTTAGCTTGTCTTCAAGCTCTTTTCGTTAAATTACTCAGCCATTTTCTTTTAAAATTGCTTCTAATTATACGAAAAAAATCCAGTGACCGATTTTTTTATGTAATATCTAGGTGCCGATAATTACTAGGTAATATCAAGGAGCCGATAATTACTAGGTTTGATAACAACAAACTTTAAGGAAAGAGCCTAGTGGAAACAGGCTTTGTAAAAAAGGAAATATAGATAGTTTGAGAGGAGAATGTAATATGAACGCAGATGCAAGTATGTCATCACCGCAAAAGGGTGCTGATAAGCAGTATAAGGTAGTTCCGATTTTGGTTGCCTTTCTGATAAGTGGTTTTATTGGGTTATTCAGTGAAACAGCATTAAATATTGCACTGACTCAATTAGTTGAGGTTTTTAATACAACACATTCAACAGTTCAGTGGTTAACAACAGGTTATTTATTAACATTAGGTATATTGGTTCCCGTTTCAGGTCTATTATTGCAATGGTTTACGACGAGGCAGTTATTTATAACCTCATTATGTTTGTCGATAGTAGGTTCGTTCATTGCTGCGATGGCACCAAGCTTTGAAATTTTAATGGTTGCGCGTGTCTTCCAGGCAATGGGGACGGCTTTGCTTTTACCATTAATGTTTAATACGATCTTACTCATTTTCCCAGCTGAAAAACGCGGTGGAGCTATGGGAATGATTGGATTAGTTATTATGTTTGCACCAGCAGTTGGACCAACCTTCTCAGGGATTGTTCTAGATAACCTATCATGGCATTGGATCTTTTGGTTATCGATTCCATTCTTATTTATTGGGTTATTAGCTGGGATTTTCTTTATGGAGAATGTTTCAGAGGTAACAAAGCCCAAAATCGATATCCTGTCTATTTTATTATCGACTCTAGGATTCGGAGGAGTCGTGTTTGGTTTTAGTAGTGCAGGTGAAGGAGCGGACGGCTGGAGCAGTCCAAAAGTAATTGGTTTTATTTTGCTTGGAGTGATCTCGCTTATACTCTTTAGTATTCGCCAATTCAAAATGGAGAAACCGATGATTGACTTAAGAGCATTTAGCTATCCAATGTTCTCGATCGGTGTATTATTGGTATTTATTTGTATGATGGTTATTTTATCATCAATGCTTTTATTGCCTATGTATTTGCAAGGTGGATTATTACTAACAGCTTATACAGCTGGGCTTATTCTTTTACCAGGTGGAATTATTAACGGTCTATTGTCTCCAGTTATGGGGGGATTGTTTGATAAATATGGACCGAAGTGGCTAGTGATTCCTGGCTTAGTGATCGCAACGATTGTTCTATGGTTCCTATCATCAGTTACAACAACCACATCAACTGCGGTGATTGTTGCTTTACACATCTTCTTGATGATTGGGATTGCAATGGTCATGATGCCAGCTCAAACAAACGGGTTGAATCAGTTACCAAAACAGTATTACCCAGATGGTACGGCGATCATGAATACTCTTCAACAAGTTGCTGGAGCAATAGGTACCGCTGTTGCTGTTAGTATCATGAGTGCCGGCAGTAGCAATTTTCTAGGAACGGTGGAAAATCCTAATGATCCAACCAATATTGCTGCAGGTATGACGGCAGGTGTTCAGGATAGCTTCACCTTCCCATTAATAGCAGCAATCATCGCTTTAATTGTTGCATTTTTTATTAAACGTGTAAAAGTAGAGCATTAATATAGAAGAGAATGAAGAGTTAAAGCTTGTATGTGAGCTTTGGCTCTTTTTTTGTTTTTTGGGGCCAGTCCCCGCTCGTCGGTTCTTGGGGACTGGCCCCGTACGTTATAACGAAAAAACCTAAAAATAATTTGGCAACAATCCAGCTGACAAAAACGCGTTTACTTTAGATTGTTTCTAATATGAAAACGCTCTATTATTAACGTAAGATAAAAAAGGGGTGACTCAAATGGAAACAAACGAAAATAAAGCTGACTTTCGCGTTAAGATTCAACGTTTTGGAAGTTATTTAAGTGGCATGATTATGCCGAATATAGGAGCATTCATCGCTTGGGGGATTATTACTGCACTCTTTATTCCTACTGGCTATTTCCCAAATGAGCAGTTTGCTTCACTAGTAGATCCAATGATTAAATACCTGTTGCCATTATTGATTGGTTATACAGGTGGGAAGATGATTTATGACGTTCGTGGTGGTGTTGTCGGTGCTGTCGCGACGATGGGTGTCATTGTTGGAGCGGATATCCCAATGTTCTTAGGTGCCATGCTTATGGGGCCGCTCGGTGGATATTTGATTAAACAGATTGACAGATTCTTTAAGGGTAAAGTGAAAACTGGCTTTGAAATGTTAGTTAACAACTTTACAGCTGGAATTATCGCAGCTATTTTAGCTTTAGTAGCTGTTATGGCAATTGGTCCACTTGTATTAGGATTAAACAAAGTTTTAGCAAGCGGTGTAGAGGCCATTATTAATGCTGGTTTATTACCATTAGCAAGTATTTTCATCGAGCCAGCAAAGGTTCTCTTCTTGAATAATGCGATTAACCATGGAATTCTCAGTCCAATTGGTATCGAGCAAGCTGCAAAAACGGGTGAATCCATTCTGTTTTTACTTGAATCAAACCCAGGACCTGGTTTAGGTGTACTACTTGCGTATATGGTCTTCGGTAGAGGTTCTGCGAAACAAACAGCAGCAGGAGCAGGAATCATTCATTTCTTTGGTGGAATTCATGAGATTTACTTCCCATATATTTTAATGAAGCCATTACTATTGTTATCGGTTATCGCTGGTGGAATCAGTGGAGTGTTTACTTTTACACTTTTCGATGCAGGTTTGGTTGCTGTACCATCTCCAGGTAGTATTATTGCGTTAATGCTTATGACACCGAAAGGCAACTTTGTTGGCGTCATCCTCGGTGTGGTTGTCGCGACATTGGTATCATTTGCAGTGTCTGCGGTCATTCTAAAGTCGAGTAAGCAAAAGGAAGAAGATTTAACAGAAGCAACTGAAAAAATGCAGAATTTAAAAGGTAAGAAAAGTTCTGTTAGTGAATCTCTAACAACTAAACAACCAACTACTTCTAGTGAAGAATTTGATTATAAAAATGTCAAAAAGATCATTTTCGCTTGTGATGCAGGTATGGGGTCAAGTGCAATGGGTGCTTCGATTCTTCGAAATAAAGTTCAAAAAGCGGACATAAAGGATATTGAAGTAACAAATACTTCTATTACCAACATCCCAGATGATGCAGATGTCGTCATCACCCATAAAGATTTAACAGACCGCGCCAAAGCAAAATTGCCTAGCGCACATCATGTATCGGTTGATAATTTCCTAAATAGTCCTAGATATGAGGAAATCGTTAAGGAGTTAAGCTAACAATGAAAAGGGGGATGCGCTACATTACAGTAGAAGCGTCTCCCTTTTTTTAATCGGCAGCTTTGCTTGGGTAAGTGACAGTTTGTCATTTTTGTTGATTGGTTATATAGGTTTGAGTGATTCCGGAAAAATGGTGAGAATCGGACATGATAATCAGGAACTCAGACAATAAATCGAATCAAACGGACAATAAGTCTATGACAACTATTAAATAATGTCAGGAAGATCTTTGAAATAATCATCTTTTCAATAGGTTGAAATTGATTAAAACCAATTTATAATTAAACTATGTCAATAACTCCATCTGAAACGAGTTGATAGTAATGATTGTTTCGGCTAGGGAACGTCTTATTCTAAATTATTTAATGGATAAGGCGAGTCAGGAAGTGACGATAAAAGAACTTGCAGATCACATCGATGTTAGTGAACGAACGATCCACCGTGATTTGAAGACTATCGAACCAGAGTTGAAAACGTTTCAGCTTGAACTTGTCAAGCGTGCTGGAGTCGGCATTAAACTTGTCGGCACAGAAACAAATCGTCATGAGCTAAAACTGGCGATTCAAAAACAGGATTATAAGGAATATACTCCAGATGAGCGAATGCTTGTTGCACTTTGTACATTGTTAGCTCATCAGGGAACCATGAAATTAATCACGTTAGCCAATGATGTAGGCGTGACAACAGCAACAATTAGCAATGACCTCGATAAATTAGAGCCCTTTGTTCAAGAATATGGGTTAACTCTGATTAGAAGGAGAGGCTATGGAATTGAATTAACTGGCTCAGAGGAAGCGAAGCGGAAGGCGATTCGAAGTCTTATTTCAGATCAATTTGATGTAGCTGATTTTTTAACAATGATAAGAGACCGTATTGATCGGAACTCAACGAATAAACTTGACTCAATTTCAGAGCGGTTACTCGGACTTGTTGAGAAGGAAAAGCTGATCATTATTGAAAATCTAATTAATCAAATGAACGCAAGGCTTCCTTATCCTTTAGCTGATAGCTCTTATGTCGGACTGGTCGTCCATCTTGCACTAGCAATTGAACGAATCCAGCGTGGTGAGAACATTTCGATCAAACCGGAATACCTAGAACAGCTTAAAGATTCACGTGAATTTTCTTTTGCAAAGGAAATTGCCATACAACTTAAAGATACTTTCAAAATTGAAATACCTGAAGACGAAGTTGGTTATATCACGATGCATTTAAGAGGTGCAAAGCTTCGTTTTGAAGGCAAAATTGATATTGAGGATGAAAATGTAGAAGTGGCCTATCTTGTTCAACGGTTAATCGAACAAGTTGAATTGTTAACCGATCATCATTCATTAAAGGATCATTTTTCATTGTCACAGGGACTATTAGCTCATCTACAACCGGCTATTTTTCGAATTAAGCAGGGAATGAATATATCAAATCCACTTTTACCAGAAATAAAAAAGGATTATCATGAACTATTTTTGGTTGTTAAAGAAGCAGTTGAGAGAGTTCTTCCTTTGGAACATGTTCCTGATGAAGAAATCGGCTATCTCGTCCTCCATTTTGGCGCTGCACTGAATGAGCGACAAAATAGAACAAATTTAAAAGCGTTAATCATTTGTTCAACAGGCATCGGGACTTCAAAGATGCTTGCCACACAGCTTAAAAATCAATTCCCAGATATTGCTGAGCTGAAAAATATCTCAGTATTTGAATTGCAGGATTTGGACATAGAGAACTATGATTTGATTCTTTCAACCATTCCACTAGAAGTTCAGTCAGCTAACTATTTAATGGTTAGTCCAATTTTAACTGACGAGGAATTAGAGAGAATAAAAGCGTATATTTATAAAAAAGGCCTGTCAGTAGCTAACAATCGTGTAGCTGAACCTCGCCAAGAAAAAGTTGACGTTATACTAAGTTATGAGTCATATAAATCGTTTACAGAACAATCTCAACGATTAATTGAACTATTAGATGCAATGGAGACGTTTCAAAGGGAAAAACCAGCTATGATTGAGGAGATTTTAGCAGATAGTAGTGAATGGCTAGTTGATCGAGATCTCGTTATAGACGGCAAAGAATTAGTTCAGTCGCTCATGCATCGAGAGCGTATCGGTGGTTTAGCGATTCCAGGTACCATGCTTGCGTTATTTCACACCAGAAGTGAGGTTGTTTCTCGTCCTAGTTTTCATACGATTGATGTACCTCAGCCGATGTTATTAAAAGGAATGGACGGTCAGCAACAGGAAGTGATGCGCATTCTTTTACTATTAGCTCCAGAACATTCAGAACCACAACAATTAGAGCTGATGAGTTTTATTAGTGCAAGTATCATTGACTCACCAGCAAGTATAAACATGTTTGAAACCGCCGAAAAAGGCAAATTAATTCAATATATAAGCCAATTGTATTTTACTAACTTTGTCCAAAAACTAAAGGAGTGAACAAATCATGAGTATCTTAAAAGAAGCAAACATCCAATTAAATCAAACATTCACAAACAAAACAGAGGCAATTAAAACGACAGGTCAAATATTAGTCGATCAAGGGTATGTAAAAGTTGAATATATTGATCAAATGCTAAAAAGAGAAGAACTATCATCTACTTACATGGGGAATTTTATCTCGATTCCACACGGTACAGAAGAGGGGAAAGAAGCAGTTCTTGAATCAGGTCTTTCTGTCATTCAAGTCCCTGAAGGTGTCGATTTCGGAGGCGGAAACATTGTTAAGATTTTAATTGGAATTGCTGGAAAAGGGAATGAGCACCTTGATATCTTATCGCAAATTGCGATTGTCTGCTCTGAGGTTGAAAATGTTGAGAAGCTCGTACAAGCACAATCAAAAGAGGAAATCATTCAGCTACTTAGCGAGGTGAACTAATGTGAAGGCCGTTCATTTTGGAGCTGGAAATATTGGTCGAGGGTTTATCGGCCTTTTATTACACCAATCAGGCTATTCCGTTGAGTTTGTCGATGTCAATGAAGCGTTAATCGATGAGATAAACAAAGAGAAAACCTATCAAGTCATTCTCGCAAATGAGGAGAAGCAGCAGTTTGTTGTAGAGGGAGTTTCAGGAATAAATAGTGCGAAGTCCCCTGAAGCTGCAGTCCAAGCGATAGCAGCAACAGATCTGATCACAACAGCAGTTGGACCGAACATTCTAAAGTTCATTGCCCCATTGATTGCCGAGGGCCTGAAAGAAAGGAAACAAGCAAATTCACAGCCTGTTAACATTATCGCCTGTGAAAACATGGTCGGCGGCAGCAGTGAACTTAAAAAACATGTTTTAGAGAAACTAGCAGATGAGGAAAAAACATGGGTTGAAGAACATATCGGTTTCCCAAATTCAGCTGTCGATCGAATCGTACCAAACCAAAACAATGAAAACCCACTAGACGTATTAGTAGAGCCATTCCATGAATGGGTCATAGACGCAACCGGGATCAAAGGAAAACAACCTTGGATACAAGAAGCACTGTTTGTTGATAATCTGCAAGCATTTATTGAACGGAAACTGTTCACAGTCAACACAGGCCATGCCGCGACTGCATACTTAGGTAACCTTGCAGGCTATCAAACAATCGCTGAAACAATTGCGGACCAATCAATCAAAAAGAGAGTATTAGGTACACTTGAAGAAACTGGAAAGGTCCTAATAGCAAACTATCAATTTCCTGAAGACGAGCACCAACAATACATTGAAAAAATAATCGGACGCTTCTCAAATCCATTTATCGTTGATGACGTCCAACGAGTCGGCAGAGCGCCACTACGTAAACTAGGAGCAAAGGACCGTCTAGTTGCACCTGCATTAGCATACGTAAATGAATTTGGCCAAGTACCAGACAATTTGGTTACAGTAATTGTAGCCGCCCTTCAATTTGTCTCAGAAGAAGATCAAGAATCACTAACACTAAAGGAAAAAGTAGATAACTTAGGCTATGGTGCTGCATTTAGTGAGGTTTCTGGTCTTGAAAATGATCATCCGCTTGTGGAAAAAGTGATGGAACTGGTTAAATAAAAAAATGGTGGGGCCAGACCCCACCATCGTCTCTACCACCTAGGATTACCAGTTAAATCCGAATATATATCTACTAAATATTCGGATTTTCTACTAAAATAATGGGTTTGTCTTCGAAATCTATAATTTATCGAGTGTTCGACAGATATCGATATCATTGGGGCCAGTCCCCATTGATGAAAAAAAGAATGGTGGGGCCAGACCCCACCATTCTCTCCACCACCTACGCTTATCTACGAAATCCGAATAGGTACCTACGAATATACGGATTTTCTACGAAAACAGCGTATTTATTTGCGAAATCTATAATTTATCGAGTGTTCGACAGATTTCGACAGAGAAGGGGACAGGCCCCATTCGAATAGTGGTGGGGCCTGTCCCCACCAATGATATTAAAAAACGCCCGCCATACAAATGGCGAGCGCTCCACTAAATCCTACTGCAAATCAGCAGCTCCTTTAGCAATTAGGTCAAATAGTTCTTCAATATCAGATTCCTCTACACAAGAGAAGGCGATACGGAGGTCTGTTGCGTTAATTGAGATCGTACCGACACCGTATTTTTCTAATAAATGAACGCGTAGTTCTTCAGCGTTAATGCTGTGAAGTTTGAGGCACATGAAATATCCCGAATTAAATGGATAGTATGTCCAGAACTTTTGGAATTCTGCTTTGGCGAGAACTTCTTTTGTTTTATCTGCTCTGCCCTTCATGAGTGCGTACTTTTGTTCCTTTTCTGCAGTGAATTCAGCCGATTGTAGTGATTGGAGAATAATCGATTGAGAAGGGTGTGAGCCACTCGAAATTGTTCCTCTAATAATCCCTTTTGTTTTTTGTTCTAAGGCGTTGAGGATCGCGGCACTTCTGCTAGCGTATGTGATAAAGCCAATACGAAATCCCCACACGTAGTTTTCTTTTGTTGCCCCATCCACTTTTACAGCCAGAATTCTCGGGTGTGCATCAGCTAATAGACCGAAGATTGATTCTTTGTATGAATCTTCATAGAATAAGCCGAAATAGGCATCATCTATAAGAGCAATGACATTCAAACCTTCTTCAGCTGCTTCCTTTAAAACGGCAACAATTTCGTCTGTTTCAGTTTTAAGTGGTGTATAACCAGTTGGATTGTTAGGGAA
Organism: Metabacillus sp. GQ13; assembly: GCF_059758525.1. Taxonomy (NCBI): domain Bacteria; kingdom Bacillati; phylum Bacillota; class Bacilli; order Caryophanales; family Bacillaceae; genus Metabacillus; species Metabacillus sp. GQ13. The sequence continues at coordinate 16,158 of NZ_JCAXET010000010.1, read as the reverse complement.
GTTTAATAAGACGACTACTTTTCCAGCTGATTTTTGTGATTGGATGGCTTCTTTTAAGCCTGCAACGTTAAAGCCATCAGCGTCATTAAATAATGGATAAGTCGTTACTGTTCCACCGCGACGAACTTTAAAGGTGATGTTGTAATTTCCCCAATATTTGTCAGGTAAAATAATGGGAGTACCTTCATCGACAAACAGGTCGGCAACAATGCTTAAGCCATGTGTTAGCGCATTTGTGACAACAGGTGTACCTACTACTTCTTCATCAAGGCTTGGATTATCTTTTAGTATTTTTTGTTTCCAGATGCTTCTGAGTTCTTCTTTACCTTGTGGTGGTGCGTAAGGGAAAAGGTCTTTAGGGGCAATTTTATCACCGAAAAGATCTTGAATATGTTTAAAGTGCATCGGTTGGTTGTTTTCAGTTGCAATACCGATTGTTGCATTAAAGCGTGTTGCCTTCTTGTTTGCTTCTGCCGATTGACTTAGAATCCCTTTTGGGTAAAACATTTCTTTTCCTAATTGGGACAGCATCGTATAGACAGATTCATTGTCTTCTTTAATCGAATTATTAAGAGCTTGTGCTAATTCATTCATGCCTTGTTCCACCTCTACAGAATATAAATATTTTGAAAATTCATTATGTGATATTTTATCATACTAAAGTCTTTTCTCACAGTTATAAAAGAAAAATTTCTGCGTTTTATTAATTAATCAACCTGTTCTTGGCAAAATTGAATGTGTTTGAAAATAAGCCCTATTTATTCTAACTTTGTAAGAATTTCATACAGTTACAGATGGTTTTGTTTTCGGTATACTAGTAAGACAACTATGGTTCTATTCAGTGCCAAATTAAATCGTTACAAGCGAGGAACATATATGTATATTGTATCAATATTACTAGGTATTATCTTCTTTCTAAATATTTTATTTGCGATTGTCGTTATCTTTCGTGAACGCCGGGATGCTTCTTCTTCGTGGGCGTGGTTACTTGTTCTGTTTTTTATTCCGGTATTAGGATTTCTTTTATACCTTCTTTTCGGGCAAAATTTAAGTCGCTATCATATGTTTCAATGGGATGATCGTAAAAAACTAGGTATTGATAAATTGCTAAGTAACCAATTAGAGGAAATTCAGCATGACACATTTGAGTTTCACAATGAGATAGAGCGCGAGAGTAAGCAACTTATTTACATGCATTTAACTAATAATGATGCTGTCTTAACAACTGATAATCATATTGATATTTTTACAGATGGTAACCAGAAATTCGATCAACTTATTGCTGATATAGAACAGGCGGAGGATCATATTCACCTGCAGTATTATATTTTACATAATGATGAGTTAGGTAAGCGGTTGATAGCAGCATTAACAAGTAAAGCTAGGCAAGGGATCAAGGTAAAGGTGCTCTATGATGACCTAGGCTCTAGGGATTTGAGAAAACCATTTTTTGCAGAGCTACGAGCAGCTAATGGGGCGGTTGAAGTCTTTTTCCCTTCGAAGTTAAGATGGATTAATTTACGGTTAAACTATCGTAATCACCGGAAGTTGGTGATTATTGACGGGCAAATTGGCTATGTAGGAGGCTTTAATGTTGGTGATGAATACCTAGGTCTAGATCCAAAGTTTGGTAACTGGCGTGATACCCATTTAAGAATTGAGGGAAAAGCAGTTCATGCGATTCAAACTCGGTTTATTCTCGATTGGAATCAGGCTACACATAAACAGAAAATCCCCTATATAAAAGCTCATTTTCCAAAGATCGCAATAAAGGGCGAAAGTAGTATGCAAATTGTGACAAGTGGTCCTGATTCTGAATGGGAACAAATTAAAAGTGGCTATTTAAAAATGATTATGACCGCGAAAAAGACGATTGAGATTCAGACGCCGTATTTTATTCCAGATGCAAGCTTACTGGATGCCTTGAAAATTGCTAGTCTTTCTGGTGTTGAGGTTAAAATTATGATCCCTAATAAACCTGACCATGCGTTTGTGTATTGGGCAACAATGTACAATGTAGGTGAAATGCTTAGCTCCGGGGTGAAGGTGTTTATATACGAAAATGGCTTTATTCACGCAAAAACCATTGTTGTCGATCAAAAGGTTTCATCGGTAGGAACAGCAAATATAGATGTAAGAAGCTTTAAATTAAATTTTGAAGTCAATGCGTTTATTTATGATCCGAAAATTGCCGAAAAACTTGCTGAAGAATTTCAACATGATATGGAAGTTTCTAGAGAGCTAACTTTACAAGCGTACCACCAGCGTTCTCGTGTGATTCGTTTTAAGGAGTCTATTTCCAGACTTCTCTCACCAATTTTATAAGGAATTTATATTTAAGTGAAGGCTGTTTTCGCAAAGATTGTTGTTTTTCGTAATAAGTAAATCTTTACGAATTCAGCCTATCTTCGTGCTCTTTTAGAAAAAAGCCTAAGTGAAAAAGTAAGATTTACTAATTGACAACTATATTAGAAAAACGCTATAGTTAATTGAAGTTACCGATAAAGTAATAGTTTTTAAAGGGGGGGGTTCCATCCTACCCCCAAACCCCCCTTTTATCGCTAATGACAAAACTCAACCATAAACTTCCTATACGTAGATTCCATAACCTTTCACCGTTTGAAAATGGGCATGTTATACTAGTTATAAAGGAATAGTATGTTTGTTTTTTTAAAGGTAAACTACTTTCCTTTGACTTAAGAAAAAAGAACCTAAGTTAATAGAGCATTTATAAGCAAATTACCTTATAATAAATAAATAGATTGTCTAAATAGTTGCACAACTAAATACACATATCAGTTATTTTAGTGTGAATGGGTCGTTTATATCATGAAATGGACTTTGTTTTAAGTAGGTTCTTTTCTGGTAGTTTGTTGCTTTTTGTTTTATTATTTTTGAAAGCAACAATCAGTGTGAAAAACTGCCTTTAACTAAAGAATTTTTATATATAATTGTCTAATTTAGTGAGTGTCGGAGGTGTTATTCTTGGGAAGTAATGTAACAATGCGCGACATTGCAGCACGACTTGGTGTTAGTAGTGTTACTATTTCAAAAGCATTGAATGATAAAGAGGGCGTAAGTGATGAGCTCAAACAAAAAATTAAAGAGGTAGCAGAAGAAATGGGCTATCGATTTAATACAATGGCTAAATCAATGAAGGAAGGGCATGCGTATAATATCGGTGTCATCATTCCTGAGCGGTTTACTGGCGAAATACAATCATTCTATTTAAAATTTTACCAGCATATTGCCAGAGTATTAGATCAAAATCAGTATAGTGGAATTCTCCACATTCTTAGTTCTGAAGATGAAGATCAACAGGTACTACCGAGAATATACTATGATAAAAAAGTTGATGGTCTGCTTATTTTAGGTCAAATCAGTAATGAATATATAAATCTTTTAAATAGTATTGAGATCCCGATCGTCTATATTGACTTTTATAATGAAGATGCAGAGGCAGATACAGTCATTACCGATAATTTCTACGGTGTATATGAAATGACGAACCACCTGATAAAAAATGGCCACAAAGACATAGGATTTGTTGGTAATGTTTATTCAACTAGTAGTATTCAGGATCGATATTTAGGATTTTATAAATCATTACTTGAACATCAGTTACCACTAAACCAAAATTATATTATTAATGATCGTGATGAGCGCGGGAAATATATTGACATCGAACTACCAGAAAAGCTTCCCACAGCGTTTGTTTGTAACTGTGATCAAATCGCTTATAACTTAATTCAAAAGCTAAATTCACAAGGGTACAGTGTCCCAGAGGATTGCTCGGTGGTTGGCTTTGATAATGATATTTTTGCGCAAATCTCTGAACCGAAATTAACAACAGTTGAGGTAGATGTTGAAGAAATGTCGATTACGGCAGTCAAGTTGATCATCTCAAAGCTGAAGAGCAAGACAAAGAAGTTGGAACAAGTATCAGTCAAAGGCAAGATAATCTATCGCGATTCTGTTAAGCAATTAGCAGACTAGGATATTGATCAATCGCTGGTACTTCCTGTAGCTGAAAAAGACCTTCAACCAAAAAAAGCTAGGACAAGAAAATGTTCTAGCTTATTTGTGTTTTTATGGCATTTTTAGGGGAGGATAGCAGAAAAGGGATAAAGAAATCAGTGAAAGTTTTTTTAGTTGACAAGTAAGCGTTACCATTTTAAAATAGAAAAGTAACTTAAACGATAAGCTTATCTAGGAGGTCGCAGTGTGAAAAAATTACTAAAGCTATCAATGTTTACTGTTTTATCATTTGGATTATTAATTGGTTGCGCGCAGGGTAATAATAGCGGCGAGAATGATGATGAAGGGTCAAAAACTGAAGGGTCAGGTCCTTCTGGAGAAATTCTTGTTTTAACAAATCGTACAGATATAGTGGATACAGTTTTTCAAGACTATGCGAAAAAATTTAATGAAAAATACCCAGATGTAAAGGTTGAATTTGAGGGAATTACTGATTATGAAGGACAAGTTAAAATTCGTATGAATTCGAAGGAATATGGAGATGCTCTGCTGATTCCTAATGACGTTCCTGTCCAAGAATTAAGTAATTATTTTGAACCACTTGGTACAGTTGATGAATTAAGTAAAACGTATTTACATGTAGATGAAGATGCATATGAAAATAAAGTTTATGGAATTCCGATCGTCGTCAATGCTCAAGGGGTTGTCTATAATAAAAAAGTCTTTGAAGAGGCTGGCGTAAAAGATATTCCAACATCACCTGAAGCGTTTATTGATGCATTAACAAAGGTGAAGGAAAACACAGATGCGATTCCTTACTATACAAACTATGCTGCCGGTTGGCCGTTAACACAATGGGAGCCAAACCGTTTAGCAATTTCTGGTGAAGAAGATTATGTCCATGGTCAAATGGTCAATATGGATGACCCGTTTTCTAAAGGGAAACCACATTATATTCTTTACAAGCTTATGCATGATTTAGCTAAGAATAAATTGATTGAACCTGATCCATTAACAACAGATTGGGAACAATCAAAGGAATTGATGGCTAAAGGTAAGATTGCGACAATGGTATTAGGGTCATGGGCAATTACTCAAGTACAAGCTTTAGCAGAAAATCCAGATGATATTGGTTATATGCCTTTCCCTTATAACCATGATGGCAAGCAATACTCAGAGAGTAGTGGCGATTATAAAATTGGGATAAATAAAAATAGTGAAAACAAAGAAGCAGCTCAGGCTTGGGTTGACTGGTTTGTTAACGAATCAAACTATGCTGTTGAAAATGGCGGAATTTCACCAGTTATCGGCGATGATTTCCCAGAAACGTTGAAATCGTTTGAAGAGCTTGGAGTAGAACTATTGAAAAATGCACCAGCTAAAGAAGGTCAAGAAGGCTGGAATGAAGCAATCGATAGCGAAGGGCAAATTGGTTTATTCCAACCAGAATTCAAACAACGTATTATTGAATCGGCGATTGGAAATACAGATGAAAGCTTTGATGATATTATGAATGATCTCAATAGCGACTGGAAAGCTGCCAGAGAGAAAGTAACGAAGTAATAGTTGAAGCGAAGGGCTAAAGTGATGCCTTTCGCTTTTTTTTTGCGTAGCTAAGCGGAAGAACAGCGTCGAAATAGGCTCGGATTTTGTCGAATGATAGGTTTTTGCCCGAAGTTGATAGATTATAAAAGTAAGTCACTTAAAATGTACTCTTGATTAATGATACATAGTTGTGTTTATTAGAAATTGGATGGCAATCGTAACTTGAGGCGAATAAATGATCAAGAAGTAGAGATACCTCTTGGATTAGCCTTTCAAGGTGACAACTTACAGATCAACTTGGAAGTTTAGATCGGCAACAGCTCAAATAGAAATCGAAACAATTGCATAGACTTAATAAGGCTCTTTCCTAATAATTTTGTTGTGCCTACATACAAAACCCCCTCTCGAATTGAAAGGGGGTTTTACTGATTCGTGTAAATAATTGATCAGATAATCTGGCCAAGATATACAAACTGAATCAACATAAGTCAGTAGTCTTTTTTGTCCAAAGCGAAAAAGACTTCAATCATCTTTTTCACTTTCTGCAAGCCAGGTTCATCCTTAAGATTACTGAGCATCCCCTGAATAACAGGTATTCTAGGAGTTTCCAAATTGATCTCGGCAGCTAATACCTCAAACGTAATCAGGATTTCCTCTTTGTTTACTTGATTTTTTACTAGTTTTAGATGTCTGAGGATTTCCTCTTTATCTGGTGTTGGTTCTGGATAAATTTCAGACAATTTTTTCAAGCAGTCAGCAGTTAGCATAGGTTGTTCACTAGACTGGGAAAACCCGGTGACTAGGTCGTCAATTCTATTTAGAATAAATATCGCTAATTTTTGTAAGTCAAAGCTTACTTTATCAAAAATAATCAGCTTCAAGTATGATTGAACGATTCCTTGAAGGATCATGTTTAGGTCGTGAACAAAGAGCTCAATAGTAGTACCGTACATTTTCATTAAAGACGTATGATAGGATTGTCCAATTTCTGTCGACATCTTGCGAATGAACATTTCGATCTCTTCATTCATCGGGATTGCTTGTTCACGTGTTTGCATAATAATAAAATCTTTATTTTTTTGTACTTCTTCTAATTGTGCTTCTAATTGAGAAATAAACGTTTCTCGCGGTGTTAAACCTTCGATGGACAATGAATCTAATTTGGTTTGGATCGATAGAAATTGATATTTAAAGGCTGCGAGCAATAGTGCTTCTTTTGATTTAAAGTAGAGATAAAAAGCACCCTTTGACATTTCACAAAGGTCAACAATTTCTTGGATAGATGTTGACGAATAGCCTTTTTTAGCAAAGAGGCTTACTGCCGCCTCGATAATTTTCTTTTCTTTTTCTTTCATCTTAATCGATATCTCCCTTAGGACTTTATAATTACTTGTTGGCTATGCCAAAGATAATATGGATAAAATGTTCACATTTACAAAAAATTAATATGTGATCTTATTGATGTTGGTTGACTATGAACGATTGGTCATTTATATTATTAGTTATTGTGACTCGATAGTCAAATGATATTAAAAGTTATTGGGGGATATTATGAATAGCATTATTAATTTTGTTTTAAAGAACAAATTTGCAGTTTGGCTGTTAACGATCATTATAACAGCTGCAGGCTTATATTCAGGATTAAATATGAAATTAGAAACAATACCTGATATTAACACTCCAATTATTTCCGTTACCACAGTTTACCCTGGAGGAACACCTGATGAAATTGCCACAAATGTTACTGAACCAATTGAATTAGTCGTTCGGAATTTAAGTGGAGTCAATGTCGTTAGTTCAAACTCCTTACAAAATGCATCATCGATCCAGATTGAATATGGATATGAAAAAAATATGGATGAAGCTGAGGATGAATTAAAAGATAGCTTAGAAAACATTGAACTACCCGAGGGGGCAAATGAACCAACAGTTTCAAAGCTAAGTATAAACGCCTTTCCAATATTAGCGCTTAGTATTGCAAACGAAGATCAATCACTTGCAGAATTGACTACCGTTGTTGAGGATGAAATCCTTCCTGCTTTAGAAGGCGTAGAAGGTGTATCTTCCGTTCAAATAGCTGGACAGCAAGTTGAGGAAGTAGAATTTACATTTAATGATGAAAAAATGCAAGAATTAGGTCTAGATGAGGAAACGGTGCAAAACCTGATTAAAGGTGCTGACGTTGCGTTCCCGCTTGGCATATACACATTAGATGACTCAGAGAAATCTGTAGTCGTAGACGGTAATATTGTTAGTTTAGAGGATTTGAAAAATCTTGCTATCCCAGTTATGCCTTCGAATGCAGGTGCTGGGCAAGGGAGTCAAGCTCCTGATATGACTGGTCAGGCAAGCCTTGCTGGACTACCTGATCAAGCAGAAGCATCTCAAGCTGCGCAAAATATTGAGTTACCGACCGTTAAGCTATCTGAACTAGCTGATATTAAATTAGTCGGTAAAGCTGAGTCCATTTCTAGAACAAATGGAAAAGAAGCAATTGGGCTTCAAATTACCAAAGCAACTGATGCGAATACAGTTGATGTTGCAACAGGAATAGAGACAGAATTATCTGAGTTTGAAGATGAAATCAAAGGCTTAGATATTGTTTATACTCTTGACCAAGCAACACCAATTAAAGAATCCGTAAGCACAATGTTAAGTAAGGCATTGTTTGGAGCACTTTTCGCAGTTGTGATTATTCTCATCTTTTTAAGAGATATAAAATCAACATTAATTTCGATTATCTCAATCCCATTATCGTTATTAATTGCGATTATCCTCTTAAAACAAATGGATATTACCCTCAATATGATGACACTGGGTGCGATGACGGTGGCGATTGGTCGGGTTGTTGATGACTCCATTGTTGTTATCGAAAATATTTATCGGAGAATGGCTCTAAAAGGAGAACCACTCAAAGGGAAAGCGTTAGTACGTGAGGCAACCAAGGAAATGTTTATTCCGATTCTTTCATCAACAGTCGTTACGATCGCAGTTTTCCTTCCGTTAGCTCTTGTAAAAGGAATGATTGGTGAACTATTCCTACCATTTGCGTTAACAATGGTCTTTGCTCTATTAGCTTCATTGCTAGTAGCGGTTACGATTGTACCAATGATGGCACATAGTTTATTTAAGAAGAACCTATACGGGGAAGGCAAAAAGCTTAAGCATGATGAACACAAACCAGGTAAATTTACTGGTGGTTATCGTAAAATATTAAACTGGACGCTAGATCATAAAATCATTACATCCGCAATTGCGATCATCATGTTAGTAGGTAGTTTATTCCTCATTCCAGTTATCGGGGTAAGCTTCTTATCTTCAGAAGATGAAAAAATGATGATGGTCACATACTCTCCAGAACCAGGAGAGACTAGAGAACAGGCTGAAGCACAGACGGGTATAGCTGAAGATTTCTTCATGAATCGAAAGAATGTAAATACCGTTCAATACTCATTAGGTAGTGAAAATCCTATGAGTCCTGGGGATACAAATAGTGCGATCTTCTTTGTAGAATATGATGAAGATACACCGAACTTCGGTGAAGAGAAAGAAAAAGTAATCGAGGACTTAAAGGCAACAGCTGATGGTGGTGGCGAATGGAGTTCACAGGACTTTGCTTCAGCAGGAGTAAGTAGTGGAATTACCATGTTTGTTTATGGAAACAGCATGGATGAAATTGAGCCTGTTGTAAAAGAAGTTGAAGAGATCATGGCAGGTAATGACTCACTTGAAAATGTAGAATCAAGTATGTCTGAAACATATGATGAGTATACATTTGTTGCGGATCAAGAAGAGCTAAGTAAGCTTGGATTAACAGCTGCACAAATTGGAATGGAGCTTAGTCCACAAAGAGAACGTCCGATTTTAACGAAGGTTGAAAAGGATGGAGAAGAATTAACCGTTTATCTTCAAGTAGAAGAAGAAACAGTAGATACAGTAACTGACCTTACAGATAAGACCATACAATCACCTCTTGGAAAAGAAGTGAAAATAAGTGATGTTGTTGAGGTTGTTGAAGGTGAGACCTCAAATACGGTTACTAGACGTGATGGTAAAATCTATGTACAGGTTTCAGGAGATATTAAAACAAATGATGTAGCAAAAGTATCAGCTGATGTGCAAGAAAAGGTCGAAGATATTGATATTCCTGCTACAATGGATATTAATATGGGTGGTGTAACAGAAGATATTCAAGAATCATTTACACAGCTAGGCCTTGCGATGCTAGCAGCGATTGCGATCGTCTACTTCATTCTTGTGGTTACATTCGGTGGTGGGTTAGCACCATTTGCAATCCTCTTCTCATTACCATTTACAGTAATTGGAGCACTGGTTGGATTATTCCTAGCAGGTGAAACATTAAGTGTAAATGCAATGATGGGTGCGCTCATGCTCATCGGTATCGTTGTAACAAATGCAATTGTCCTTGTTGACCGAGTGATAAATAAAGAAAAAGAAGGACTAAGTACTCGAGAAGCTTTATTAGAAGCTGGAACAACTCGTCTACGTCCAATCTTAATGACAGCACTCGCAACAATCGGTGCCCTAGTCCCATTAGCATTAGGACTTGAAGGTAGTGGCATTATTTCCAAAGGATTAGGCGTAACTGTTATAGGTGGCCTAGTAAGTTCTACATTATTAACACTTGTGATTGTACCTATTGTGTATGAGGTTCTTGGAAAACTACGTCGCAATAAATCATTAGTTGAAGAAGAATAAATAGTATGACTGTTTGAGGACCTGACTTTATATAGTCAGGTTCCTTTTTTAGGCTCTTTTTTAATAGTTTGTTGATCTAGTACTAATTAAATGGACGTTTTCGTAAAGATTGTTGCTATTGCGACTTTTAATGGTTACATTTTCTGAGATAACTAAAAGGATAATAATGAATTAACAGTATAAAAAACGTCACAAAAAAGCTCAGATTTGAAAATTGTTATATTTTGCTTAACAATTGCTCCTGATCGTAAAAAAACTTATTTTTTTAATTGTATTTTTTTAGCATTAGCTTGCTCAGGATAGGATGCACGTACATCTCCATCAATCCATACTTTTACTTCATCACCTTCTGACCACTCCTCTTTATTGTCATAAGCTAAATAAATTAAAGGAATACCCTTTTCCTCTTCCTGTATCTCTGAAATTGATTTATTTTTGATTTCTTCGTATTTGTCCCGAGAAAGATTATCTGAAAGTAGTATCTCATTTTCTGTTACTTCTAAAATAATACCTTCCATATCACCCTTACCACATCCTACGAGTGAAATACTGATCAATATAACAGTAAATGCAATGAAAAATTTTCTTTTCATTAACTACACACCTTCCCCTTTATAAGATCAGACGACTTTAAATCCATATCGGTTTCGGACTTGTTTAGCAATCCAACAAACCCATTGTGATCTGCACTCCCAAATAGCGTGTTATTTAATGTTTTCTCCTCCATAACTAAACCCATTACACATAACTGAGGTCTTTTATTATGTGCTTCTCGACATCTCCAATTGGTCTGATTTAGTTAAATCGCTTAAACCCTCAAACACGTCTTCCCACATATAACGCTATTACCTCAACCCTTTAGAAGCAACGTTAAGAAAGCAACAATCGGTAATTTAGTATCAACTCAATTCTTTTTTGAAAATAGTTAAAATACTGTTAAAAATTAACTCAGTATGCCGATATAACCAATGTAACTTAACGATAACTTAATTAAACCCTTACAAAAACTTAACATCGCAGTTGATTTATACAAAGTAGAAAAGGAGCATATGTATGAAAAAGAGTTTGAAAGAGAAATTGAATGTAAAAATGAACATGAATTTAAATTTGAAAATGTCTGTAGGTAGAAAAATATTTACAATATTCGCCTCAATTATTGTTGTTATTCTTATTTTAAGTGCTGTAAATATGACGAATATGAACCGTATGAAAAATAATTCAACAGAGGTATCTGAGCAACTACTTCCTTCTGTTATGCATATCTCTGAAATGAGGTATTTAATAGAAGCCCTTGTTTCGAAAGAGCTTTCTTATGTGAATTCTACAAATGATAGTAATAAAAGTGAATATCTTTTATCGATGGAATCAATTCTAGAAAAATACCAAAAGGCCGCTAAAAGCTATGAATCTCTAGATTTAAATAGTGAAGAGAAAGAGCTTTATAATGAAGTGAAAAAAGGATGGACTGATTACTTAGCGATACACGATGAAGTGATCACGGAAGGTAAGGCCAATAACGTTGAGAAAGCAGAGGAAATCCTCCGTAAAGGTAGTTGGGATTTATCTAGCATAAGCATAAATATGAACAAGCTTGTGGAAATCAGTGAAAAGAGTGCAGATGCAGTAAGTAAAGAAGGTAATGATCTTTATAATAGATCAAATATTGTGTCGATTATCTTTATTGCTGCAGCCATTTTACTGTCGGCATTCCTAGGATTGTTGTTAACTAGAAATATCTCAGTACCAATTCGAAAAATGGCTGACCAGGTTAAGCAAGTTGCATCTGGAAATTTAGTGATTGAAGAAATTAAGATAAAAAATAAGGATGAGCTTGGTAGCCTTGCGAGGGATTTTAATGACATGACAAGAAGTCTACGATCATTGATTACATCAGTCTCTGAGCATTCTGAACAAGTGGCTGCAACATCAGAGCAATTAACAGCAAGTGCAGAGCAATCAACGAAAGCATCTGAGCATATATCAGAAGCTATTCAGGAAGTGGCGAATGGTTCTGAGTCCCAAATGAATCAAGCAAATGAAACAAATAAAGCTGTTGATGAGATATCAAAGGGAATGAATCAGGCAGCAACTTCAATTCAAGTCGTAGCCGAGTTATCAACTGGAGCCAATGAGCAGGCAACAGCTGGAAATAAGGTTGTTGGAGAAACAATTGAACAGATGAATACTGTTCAAAACCAAGTAAAGACAACTGCTAATGTCGTTAATTCTTTAGGAGAAAAATCAAATAAAATAAGCAGTATTGTTACACTAATAACAGAAGTTGCTGATCAAACAAATTTACTTGCATTAAATGCGGCAATCGAAGCGGCAAGAGCTGGTGAGCATGGTCGAGGATTTGCAGTGGTTGCTGATGAGGTTCGGAAACTTGCGGAGCAGTCAAGCAAAGCTGCGAACGAAATCAGTACAATTATAGTAGAGATTAAGAATGAAGCAGATCACGCAGTGGTGTCGATGAAAAATGGTTCGTTAGCTGTTGATGTTGGGATTGTTAAGGTCGAAGAAACCGGAAATGCGTTTAAAGGCATAGCTAAATTAATAGAAGAGGTAGCAGAACATTCTCATGATGTATCTGCAGTTGTTGAAGAAGTATCAGCTAGCTCTGATTCTATGGTTATGATGATAAACGAAGTAGCTAGTTTATCTGAACAAGCAGCAGGAAATACCCAAAATGTAGCAGCATCTGCTGAAGAACAAAGTGCATCAATGGAGGAGATTTCATCTTCGGCAACAGCCCTTAGCAAGATGGCAAGTGAGCTTCAAGAAATTGTTAGCCGCTTTAAAGTGTAAATGACCGTCGTTAATATTATTGATTGAGTAGCATTTTCTCCCCTATGGTACATATATATATATGTACAAGGAGAATGGGGGAGAATGTTATGGAGACTATTTTGTTTTTAATCGTATCACTACTCCTATTAAGCATGATAACTGGTCTTAAAATGCTAGTTAGCATTTGGGGAAAAAAGTATCGATACAAAAACACTTGGGAGCTACTTTACTCAGAAGAAGAGGCAGCAAAACATAAACGTACCAGCCAACACTATGAACAATGAAAGACAGGGGGGTGCTCCTGTTTTTTTCATATGATAACGAGTTATTATATAATAGGCTCTGTTATCTATTCATATTCACAAATTACATGAAAAGGAAATTTTTAACTCATTTACATTTATTTAGTTCTCAAACGGTACGCTTGTTTCTACTCCGCTTTGAACAATAACTAGGCTCTCTACATCTTTAGAAATTTCTTTTTCAATTTCGATGACAAATGTTCTCGGGGTTGCATCAGAAGTACATGTACCCTCTGGTTCTGACAAAGACACTGTGATGTTCTTGTTGTCAGAGCTAAGTTCTATATTACTTATCTTGTAGGGACAGCTTCCCGATTCATGAACTCCAATGAAAAAAACATCTTTCTTTTTAAGGTCTACGTCTGGTGTTTTATTTTCAAATCCATATAAATTACAGATTTCTTCAAATTCAAGTTCATTAACGGATTTTCTTACTAAATACTGAAATAAAGGTGTTTCTTTTCTCTCAAACGCAATATCATGAAAATTAGTAGGCAAAATCTTTTCACTTGCTGTCACAACAAAGTTAAATTGGTTATTTTCTTCATTAGATTGTCGTTCTTTTTCGTTTGTGTCATTACTTCAACCCAATAATAGTGACAACAATATAACAAAAGAAAGTAACGGTTTAAAGTTTCTCATCGGATATACACGCCCTTTCTAATTAGATTAGACGGCAATCGTATATAAAAGTTTCACAGATAAAGATTACAAGGTGATTATGATAGACGTAAAAATGATGTAAGCAAGAATACTTTACTATTGTTCTTACCTTAAAATAAGCTGAAGTAATGATAGTGACCAGTAAATACCATCGCGAAGTACCAATCATTCGTTTAATACAAATTGTTAATTCGCTGTCTTTGTAGTATATTTGAAACACGAATTTATATAGAGAGGTTGTCGCAAAGATTGCTGTTTTTCGTATTGGCACTTCTTTACGTATTAGCCTGTCTTCGTGCTCATTTCGTATGAAAAGATTGTCTTATTCATTGAAGATAGATTTCATTCGAAAAGTAAAAATCTTAATGCAGATTTTTACTTTTCTTTTTCACCATACATTTTTGAAATGAGCCTTGCTCTATTCGTTAAATTATCCAGCCATTTTCTTGCAAAATAGCTTCTGATTTAAACGAAAAAAATCCAACGGTCAATTTTTTAGGTTTGATAGAAACAAACTTTTAGAAAAGGCCCTATATAAAAAGAGGTTATCGCTAATGAGCTTACAACAGGAAATAAATAAACGACGTACATTTGCCATTATTTCACATCCGGATGCTGGTAAAACAACGTTAACAGAAAAACTATTATATTTTGGTCAAGTTATTCGTTCTGCAGGAACGGTTAAAGGGAAAAAGTCAGGTAAATTTGCTGCTTCTGACTGGATGGAAATTGAGAAAAAACGGGGAATTTCCGTTACTTCCAGTGTGATGAGCTTTCCGTATCATGATTTTCATGTGAATATCTTGGATACACCTGGACATGAGGATTTTAGTGAAGATACCTATCGTACATTAACAGCGGTTGATAGTGTTGTGATGATCATCGACTCGACTAAAGGTGTAGAGCCACAAACAATCAAGCTCTTTAAGGTTTGTCGGATGAGAGGTATTCCGATTTTTACTTTTATAAATAAGCTAGATCGTGAAGGAAGAGAACCACTAGAATTACTTGCAGAAATTGAGGAAGTCCTTGGTATTGAATCTTATCCGATGAATTGGCCCATCGGAATGGGAAAACGTTTCGTAGGAATTTACGATCGTTTTAAAGATCAAGTTGTCCAGTATAAAGGTGACGAAGAAGAGGAATTCATCCCTATAAGTGAATTATCTAAACATGGAATTGAAGACAATCCTATCTATCAAGATACATTAGGTGAGATTGAATTGCTTGAAGAGGCTGGTAATGAATTCACTCAGGAGCGTGTCGAAAAAGGTGAATTAACACCTGTGTTTTTCGGAAGTGCGTTAGCAAATTTTGGTGTGCAGACATTCTTTGATACCTTCCTTGAATTTGCCGTGAAGCCACAGCCTCGGAAAACGAATGAAGGCTTGGTTAACCCTGAAAAGGATCAATTTTCAGGCTATATATTTAAGATTCAAGCCAATATGAACCCTGCTCATCGTGATCGGATTGCTTTCCTTCGAGTTTGTTCAGGAAAATTTGAACGGGGCATGAGTGTCAATCTAAGCAGAACCAATAAAACGATTAAATTAAATCAAACACAAGCATTTATGGCGAAAGATCGTGATACAGTAGATGTGGCATATCCTGGTGATATAATTGGAATTTATGACCCAAATATTTATCAAATCGGTGACACATTAATCGAGGGAAAAGGGCAGTATCAGTACGAAGAGCTACCACAATTCCCACCTGAACAATTTAAACGTGTTCAAGCGAAAAATGTGTTGAAATCAAAACAATTTAGAAAAGGAATCGAACAGCTTGTTCAAGAAGGCGCGATTCAATTATTCCGTCAAGACTTAAATGATTCGATGATCCTTGGAGCAGTTGGTCAACTTCAGTTTGAAGTATTTGAGTACCGAATGAAGGCTGAATACAATGTTGATCTTGAATTCACGCCACTTGGTGAACGAATTCCACGTTGGATTAAAAGCGAAAAGTTTGAAAAGCGTTTCTTTGATTCGCGAAGCATGCTTGTTCGTGACCGATATGGTGCCTATGCTGTTCTTTTTGAAAATGAATATACGTTAAGATATTTCTTAGAAAATCAAAAAGAGATCGAGTTAGTCGACCTTTTAGAGGAAAATGATTACCAAGGTGTCCACTCACATAAATAAGTAAAAAAAGCTAACTCTTT